>JALOMP010000054.1 GCA_025455365.1 Chitinophagaceae bacterium
TGCACTCCGTAGTCATCGTTCTGTGTTTTTGTGGCGGAATTGCTGTTGCTCATATTGAACAGGAAATCCAACGCATTCCTGAATGCTTCCTGGTGGCCAAGCATATTTATAGCCAGCAGCATCAGCCCGAAGCAGGCGGCGAATCCGGCAGCAAAGATCAGCGACTGCCTGACCGTTCGGGAAAAGGAAATGCCTTTGCTCCAGTTGTGATAGGCAATCAACGCCACGAGTCCCAATTGAAGCACATTCGGAATTCTGATGAAACTGTTCAAACACACAAGGACGCCCGCCAGCAGCACATATCCGTTTCTGTTTTCAAAGAGTCCCTTTAATAGAAACCCGGTCAGCAGCACGAACGTGAGTGAAGAAAGCGTGTTATAGTTCAGGATCTTAATGTCGTTGTTCAGGCAGAGGATGACGCATACCAGCCCCAATTTCAAGTGCGAAGGCTGTATATATTTTTTCAGGAGCCGGTAGGTGGCTATAAGCGTCAGGGTATTCACCAGGGCGCCCGCCATGCGGACTCCCCAGAGTCCCAAAAAGCCGAAGAACTTCATCCAGATGCCCCCGATGACGCCCGTGAGCCAGAACATGAAATTGTAGGAAAGAGACATCGGGTCCTTGAATATGCCATAGAAAAAATTAGCCATGAACCCTTCATCGCTGAGGTCCAGCCCCTGCAATGTGAGCAGGCCCTGGAAAAGGAAAATTAGCAGAAAAAAAGCTTTATCCGGAATCGCGTTGAAAAAGCCTAGGAGATAATACACGGCCCGCCCAAACAAGTCTGATTTGCCGGGCCCCATGATGTCGGATAGCTTTTTGCGGTCCCGGTATCCGCTCTTTTTATCATCAACCTTGGAATGGGTGGATATTTCTAAAATATTCATTTTCAACGGGTTGTATGATTAAATCTTTTATAATTCAACTGACGCGCGGGATATTCTCCCTGGATCTCTGGTTGTCCACGATGCCTTTTACCCTACTAACGAAATATCGAAATTATTATTGTAAATCAAATAGTTACAGCTTTACATAGAAGGCTGTGAATGAATTCGTTCAGGCAATTATTGACGAAGAATCCGTTCATACTGATCGATCATTTTTGTCTGGGAAAAATTCTCCCTGGTAAAATTCGAAATATGTTCCCTGTTGTAACTGCCTTCCAGGATGGTTTTCCATGATGCGGCCATACTGGCAGGGTTATTTTTCCGGCTTAGCTCACCCACTTTTTTATCTGAAACCATTTCCGCGGCGCCGCCGACGTCTGTCAGGGAAACCGGGAGGCCGGAGGCCATCGCTTCAAGCGCAGCCAGTGAAAATGTCTCGCTGAAAGATGTCAGCGTGAATAGGTCCGCATACTGGAGAAAAGGCCTGACATCGGAATGACTGCCCATGAAATGCACGTATTGCCCGAGGTTTTCCGCGGCCACAAGGTTCTTCAAATCCGCCAGCAACTGGGCGTCACCTCCTCCAACAATGACAAGGTGTGCCGGAATGCCCAACGCGCGGTGCAGGTGACCGAGGGCTTTGACGGCATCCGTATGCGATTTCTCAATGGAAATCCTGCCGACCATGAGAATAGTCTTGTCTGATTCTTTCAGTCCCAGCTTTGCTTTCCATTCCGGCATTGCATGAACATCGAAGCGATGGTCCGGGAAATGATATCGCTCCATATCGGTTCCATTGTACACCACTTCATAATGCGCCGGTGAAAAATGGTAGTATTTCCGGAAGCATTCTTTCTGGTACCGGCAGATGAATATCGCGAGATCGTTTTTCCTGAATAGGGACAAATAGACGATGTCCCGGATACGCTGGCCATTTGAAATAGGCAGCGAGTTGTGCAGCGACAGGTAGAATCGAACCTTGCTGTTGAAATACAGGGCCATTTTTCCCATCAGCAGGGGAAAGCTTTCCACGCAGAAAACTTTCCTTATGCCACGTTCCTCCAGGATCTTTCTGATCTTCCAGGAACTTGTGATATCATAGCGGAATCGTCTTTTAATGGCGATGAATTCAATGCCCGGGTTCAGTTCATGGGACAGTGGGTTATGGTCAGAAAGGGAAATGACGAGTGGTCTGTGTCCTCTTTCTGCAAGGGCATTTACCAGGCTTATGGAAAATCGTTCCGCACCGCCCACTTTAAGGCCATTCGAAATAAAAGCGATTTGTTCAGAGGGTGCATTGTACATATCAATCGTGTATGGGATTATTCAGCCAGCCTGATCAGTCGCGTATCCGGTTCGAATTCGCTGCTGCGTTGCTGGCCATAGGTTTCGCTTGCCATGGTAATGACGAACAGGAAAGTGACGGCGGAGGTCAGCTCTTCATTCTGTCCAAGGCAATACAGGATCATGAAAACCAATGCAAGCAGGGAAGAGCTGAAACGGAAGTTCAGGATGGATTTCCACATCTCGCCGCCTACCATGTACACGTATAAAATCAGGCCGGCCAGGCCGCCTTCAATAAGCAGGAGCAGAAAGCCATTATGGGGATTAAGATTGTTACGACCCATGTTGTTCTGCAGGTAGCCGCCATAACCCACGCCAACAATCTGTTGAAAGGGTGGGAGGTCGAGGAACACATTGAACGCGATTTCCGCAGACTCACCCCTCCAGTCCAGGGCATCCAGGTCATAGATATTATATGAATAGCCCAGGTTTTTCCGAAGTACGGCGATGGGCTCTTCGATCAGCCGAAAGGTGATTTCTTCCAGGAACTTTGCATCGAGGTTCAGCAGGCTCTGGGCGGCAAAAAAGCCCGTGATGACCAGGAAAATACTGATGCCCCCAATGGAAAGAATGCGATAACCCCTCTTTGCCGTGTCATGGTTCTTTAACGCGAAATATATCAGTACCAGCGTTACCACGATCAGACCAAGGATGGCGCTCCTGGAGGTGGACATCAGGATGCCTAACAGGAAAACCGGCAGCAGCAGGTATTCGAACTTAAAACTGCCTTTCTGGTGCAGGTAATCGTTCAGCACCACGGCATACCCGATGCCGCAGATCAGGCCGTAAAAATTATGATTGTACCGGAGGGACTCCACATTCTGTTCGTTGCCGCCGCCCAGGTAAACATCTATAATACGGACCACCGGAAAGTTTCCGATGACCACGTACGTGAATGCAAGGTCGGCGAAGCAAATGAGGGCAGAAATGATGATACTGATCTTGATGATCGAGTAGTCGTTATACCGGGTATAGAAAAAATATGCGCAATATGCCGAAATGACGGTCAGAAGAAGGACTTTGGAGATTTCCATGGTGAGGCTGTCCCTTCCCCAGGAAACCAGGAAGAAGTAGCCGATGAATAAAATCAGGAGAAACCCTGGTTTGAATCCGAGGAATGGTGGGTATTTTGGATTCTTGGCTTCAAACAGTATCCGGATGAACAGGATGATACCCAGCAATGCCCTGACTTTCATGGGAATCCCCGGTATTTCCACATTGATGTCCGCGATGGTCAGGGTGAAGAACATGATCCCCACGATCTCCATCCTGTACAGGAGGAGATATGCGAAGAGCAGGCCTGCGAAGATTAATACTGCGATCATGGCTGGAAATATTTTAAAAGATTTTCTTCGCGATTTTTTTGAAAAAAACCGGGTAATAATCCAGGGGCGATATCAAGGCCAGCCCCGGGAAAAGGACTTTTCTGAAATTCCTGGCATAGAAGCTTATGGCAATCCAGTTCTCAAACAACAACTTTTTCAGGCTTAGCTGATCCAGTTCCGGGTTTTTTATCTTGACAATCCTGTATAGTTTGGTAAGCCAGTGGTCCAGTTCCGATAGCCTTCCGGGCGCGGTGAAATCTTCTTGTGAACAGTACAGGAATTTGGTATGAAGATCCAGTTCGTCATCCGTGAAGGGAACGCCTAGTGTTGTAAGTCCCTCCCGGTGTATGACCTTTGACCGGTTCCACATGGCCTGCTTGTTTACAATGCTGATATTGTTTCCGTGGACACGGTACAGGAGGCTGTATTCCGGGAGATTGACGCCTTTTGTTTGTTGGAGAAGTTGGGTCCAAAGCCTGAAATCTTCCGAGTATTCGAAGTTTTTTTCGAAGCCAACGGCTTTAACAAGGTCTGACCTTGTCAGGGTAGCCGAATTGCAAAATGGGTTTATGAACTTCGCCATCAGCGCCACGTCGGCCGATGAGGCGGGCAAGGTGATTTTTTCACCCGGATTTCCCTCCTGGTCAATCAGCTGATAGAAGGTGCCGCAAATGCCAATCTCAGGATTGTTTTCCAGGTAGTTTACCTGGTGTTCCAGTTTAAAGGGAAGCGGAATGTCGTCGGCATCGTTAAATGAAATGTATTTGCCCCTGCTAAGCGAAATGCCTTTGTTCCTGGTACAGACAACACCCAGGTTCTTTTCATTTTCCACGTAACGAATGCGGTCGTCCTGGAAAGAATGTATGATGTCTGCAGACCGGTCAGGGGATCCGTCATTGATGACAATGAGTTCCAGGTTTTGATGACGCTGGTCAAGGATTCCCTTTATGGAGGCTGCCAGGTATTTCTCTGCTTTGTATACAGGCATCACAACAGACACAAGGGGGGCTTGGTTTGTCATGGATTGTCCCGTTTAGCATCATGAGCAAAAATAACTTTACGAAGTATAAAAGCCACCAGGAGCAGGTAAGCGAGCTGGCTTACCAGGTAACCAATGATGGCGCCCTGTCCGCCCATGACCGGCACCAGGAACCTGCCGATGAGCACAAAAAGCGTACAGTGCAAAACTTCCATGATGATGTACGCTTTTGTCATGGCCCGGGCTACCATCACAAACCCGAGCACCCAGGATGACATTTTTACGGTATCGGCAGCAAGCTGCAGCGCAAAAAGGTCGCGCATCTTTTCAAACTCCGGCGTGAACAGGATATGGATTACCTGGTCCCTAAGCATATAGATCACCAGCCCTGAAATGACCATAAAGGGGATAATCAGTTTCAGCACATTGATGATCTCATTCCTGACTTCGTAATTGGTTTTCAGTTCCGCAAGCTTGGGCAGGTAGTACACACTGAGGGATGTCATGATAACATATAAATACATGGATGACACCCGGTTCATTCCCTCCCAGAGCCCCGCGTCATTCACGGACCGAAAATCAGTTATAAAGCCCCGAACGAAAATCTGGCTGACAGGTACGATAATGGCTGTGACAATGGCCATCAGGGAAAAATGAGCCAGTTGTTTCAGAACGGTGCGACTGAACATGCCGGACAGGGCAGGCCACTGGAACCAACGGGATCTTGCTACCATGGCCAGGGTCAGGACAAACACCACAGACTGTGAGGTTACAGCGGCAATCAATGCACCCATCAACCCAAAGTACAGGCACAGGACCACTGAGAATGCAAGTCCAACCAGGCTGGAGATGATATTGACTTTTACGTATTTCCGGTATTCCTTGAATCCATTGATGGCCGCCAGCAAGAGGGCGTTCATCGCATAGAATACAATGGTGACACCAAAAATCCTGAATACCAGGGCGTATTCAGGCGTATGAAGAATCAGGTTGGAGAAATAGGTTGCGAAAACAAACATGATCAGCCCCGATACCAGGGAAAGCACCAGGGTAATCCAAAAGGCCGTTCCCAGGTAAAAGAGGTATTTCTTACCTGAGTCTTTAGTTTGTGAAAGATACTTGGTGATGCCATTGATGATCCCCCCGTTGGAAATGCTGAGCATGATCTGGGTGAAATTATTCAACTGGCCGAGCAGCGCTATACCGGAGGGGCCGATAATGGCAGCAACCACCTTGATGCTGGCCAATCCGGCAAGCATCTTGATTAAGGTTGCAATCCCGTTTAAAAAGGAAACCTTAAACAGGTCGGTGACAAATATTTTCCTGATATTTATCAATAGAGGTCGCACGGTTCATAAGGTATTGTTAGATTAAAAGGGCTGCGGGGCTGATCAGGCAAACAGCCTTTTCTTCGTTTTCTTCTTTCCGTATTCATCATAGCGGACACGGTCGTCATAGCCATAACCGTACCCGTATCCGTAACTATATCTTCCGACGCCCCTTTTCTTTATTCCGTTGAACACAATCGCCGCGTTTTTGACATGGTGCGCCTTCATTTCCTCATCCAGGAACTGGATATGCACTTTGGGTGTATAGTTATGGCGGATCACGTACAGCATCAGGTCAGACATCCGGGCAATTTCAAATGCGTCCGTAATCGGCTTAATGGGCGGCGTATCGATCACCAGGATGTCAAACAGTCCGTCCAGCTTATTCAGCAGCAATTCAAGTCTTCCGTTCAGCAGAAGCTCGGAAGGAGAATCGATGAGATTGCCTGCCGGGATAACAGTCAGGTTCTGGATGCCGGTTGGGATCAGCATGTCTTCAATCTCGATATTTCCCAGGAGGAAATCGGTTATTCCACCCTGCGGTGTGATGTTGAACATGGTGTGAATCTTCGGCTGGTACAGGTCGAGTTCCAGTAATGCGATCTTCTTGCCGCTGTTGGCCAGGCTGATCGCCAGGTTGGATGCCACAAAGCTCTTGCCTTCTCCCTGTATGGACGAAGTAACCAGAAGTCGTTTGTTGTTCTGGATTTTCGAGAAGCTCCTGAGGGTTGTCCGGATTTGCCTGAACTGTTCTTTAAAGAACCGGCGCTGGCTGTTCATCTCAACGATGTTGGAATCCAGCTTTTCGTAAATGACTTCCCCGATGATGGGAATGGTTGTCAGCTTTTCTATATCATTCCTGTACAATATGGACCCATTCATGGACTCCTTCAGGGCGATGGCGGCCAGGCACAGCGCCACCGGGATAAGGATGGCCAGTGTCAGGATAAAAAACTTGTTGGGACTTACCGGGAACTGGCTGCTCATCGGGATGTCCACGATGAAACTTTGCGGTACCGTTGCGTTCATCGAGTATTCGATCTCTTCCTTTTTCTGCAGCAGGAATCCGTAAATCTGTTTTTTAATGTTCAGTTGCCGGCTCACCTCCACCAGTTGCCGTTCCTTTTGAGGGATGGAGTTGAGCATGGACGAATACCTGTTGTTAACGGTGGACAGGTATGATTTTCCGGCGTCGATGCTCTTTTTCTGGTTGTCAATATTTTCACTGATCGTTCCGCGCATTTTCCCGATTTCACTCCTCATGGATTGAAGTATCGGGTTGTTTTCGGCCGTCGTTTTCCTCAGTTTCTCATATTCGGCTTCGGTGGTGTACAGCCTTTCCAGCATCATGGAAAGGTTGGGGTCTGCAATATTGAAGGTGGAAGGGGAAATGTTGCCATCCTCCGGTTTTTTACGGAGATAACTCTGTACCTCGTCCATGACCGCAGACTGAATTTTCAATTTGTTCAGTTCCTGGTCGTTTTGCTGTATACTCTGAAGGTACTGGCGGCCCTGTTCACTGATGTCTACAATGCCCTGGCTGGTGCGGTAAACCTGGACGCTCTTTTCCACGGAATCGAGTTCAGCGCCGATCACATTGAGTTTTAACTGGAGGAACCGGAGTGTATTATTGGCAAATTCATTCTTCTTGCGGATGTTGGCGTCATTGTAAGCGTTCACGATTTCGGTAATCAGGCGCTCTCCGCGTTTAGGCACTTCATCCTTGATGGTCATCAGCACCACAGAGGATTGTTTGTTGGCCTGTTTGGATTGGAAACTCTTGCCGAGGTCGGTAACCATTTCATCCAGGGTGGAAAGTACAAAGAGGAAATTCTTTTCCTCGATTTCGCCCGCATACTTCAGGTTAAAATTGGGATTCGGAACAAACCGGATTTTGCCATAAGGCGTTTCCGTGTATTCACCCAGCGGGTATGTTTTGCCGTCCATCAGCACGGACTTCAAATCCTTGCTTACCTTGAAAGGCGCTTTTTGAGATTTAGCAATCGTTACAGGATTTTCCGCCTCCACCAAAACGGGGGAAATCTCATAGGCGCTTCTGCGGACCATATTTTTCCAGCCGGATTCCACGTATACGGAGGAATAGTGATTCAGTTTCAATCCCACTTCGCGCAGCAACGCGTTTGAATGCAGGATTTCCACTTCGTTTTCCACTACATTCTTGTATCCGAATACGTCCAGTGCTTCCTCGATCTTCGAATCTTCCAGACCTTTATTCTCATCCTTGATCAGCAAGCTTGCCCGGGATTCATAGGTGGGGGGTGTCTTTTTAATGTACACGTATCCGATAATCAGACTCAACACAATTGCCGAAAGGAAAATATACCAGTAGGGCATGAATTTGAATATCAGCTTCTGGTATAATCCCGTTTCAGACTCCTTTATCTTCCCAGTATGATTTGGTTTCATTTCTTCTGCGGTTTGGGTAGGGCAAATGTTTATTATCGTTACAATGCAACTCTGTCAAGGACCACGATGAGCAGGGATACCAGGGAAAAAACGATCGGAAGTATCTGTGTCGTCTTCTCGCGGGCGACCCTGTCCTTGGAAGGCTCTACATAAATGACATCATTGGAACGGAGAAAATAGTAGGGGGAGTTGAAGATCTCCTGGCTGTTCAGGTTCAGTCGCTTGATGACTTTCTGCCCGTTATCATCCTCACGGATCAGGAGAACATTCTCTTTCTTGCCATAAATGGTGATATCCCCGGCCAGTCCCAGGGCTTCCAGGATGTTCAGTTTTTCATTCGGGATCGTAAATACACCCGGACGGGCTACTTCACCCAGTACGCTTACCCTGAAATTCAGGAAACGCACGTTAACAATCGGGTCGATGAGCAGCTTTCTTTCTTTCAGCTCGGTGGAGATATAGTTTCCCAATTCAGATTTCGTTTTACCCATTACCGAGATCGTCCCGATTACCGGGAATTGGATATTGCCATCGGGGCTCACCAGGTAACCGGCCAGTGTGCCTGTACCGAGTGTTGTAAGGGTATTGATCGTGTTGATGCTGTTATTCGGCGCATTGAATATGGCGGAAGCATCCGCATTCAGGCTGCTTACCGTAATACTAAGAATATCGTTCTTCTGGATCAGGGGTTCACCGGTGACGGTATTTCCTTTAATTACCTGATCCTGAACGTTGTTGAAATATACCAATTTTTCCGTATTGGCACAGCCGGGAAGTACGGCCAACAGGATGATGAACGCGCAGGTTGCCGCTAAATATTGCTTTACTATTTCTTTCATGGCAATGAATTACAGGTACTTAAACGGAAAACAGAGGATTTAATTGTGATGGTTCAGATAGGAATTGGTAAGCACAGTAGGAGCGATTTTAATGTAATCGCTATTGACAAGCAAATAGTTATGAAAGGGGGATAAAGTTATAAATAATCTTCTGAAATCCAAATAGGACGCAAAACACGGTCCTGCCCGGGCGGGAAGCTGGTTTCAGGTAGCCGCCGCAGCAAGAAAATTTAAAGCCTTCATTCATAGGGTATTGGATTTGTCGCTAAATATTGGCAAGGCTTTTGCTATCCTGAAAAACGATCTGTTTATCCTGATTTAGAAAACTGTCGTTTAATCCAATTAGACTCTTATGAAAATTCCATTACCCTCAAAGTGGAGCTGGACTCCTGTGTTCCTGCTTGTAAACACGCTCCTGGTTTTTCTTCTCCTGCTTCAGTCTTCTACCGTTTTCAGCCAGAACAGGGCCATGCAGTTTACGGAAATACCGTTTTCCGACCCTGAAATCCGACAGTATGGAAGGGGTGCGGAGCAATGGCATTGGGATATGGTTGACATTCCCACCGAAGGTGCCAGGACGGCTCCGAAAAATGAGTACCAACGCTCATTCTTTACATGGGCGAAACTCGAACCGACACAGGATAACTATCAGTTTGAGTCGGTCATCGGTCCGTTCATCAGGGATTGTATCAACGCCAAAAGGAAGCTGGGTATCGGTATCATGACGCTGTACTTCGGTGATGGCACCAACCCCTCGCCGCAGGCGAATGGCGTGAACATGTCCTACCCGATGTACCTGCACAATATGATGCAGGCCGAACCCTCTAATAGCCGCGACTGGATCAGCAACAGCGTAGAAGGGCAGTGGTGGATACCCAACTATAATTCACCGAACTACCTCACCAGGCTCGACTCACTGCACTCGAAGATGTACCGTTGGCTCAATACCACGTACTACAATGGGGTTAAGTACAAGGATATCATTTCATACGTGGATGTACGCGGTTTTGGAAACTGGGGAGAGTGGCACCACTATCCCTATTTGTGGTCTATCCCAAGCGGTGAAGGCGCCAACGGCGCATGGCCTGTAGGACGGACCCCATCATACAATACGCTGAAGCGTATCATCAACTCACACACTACCTATTTCCCGGATATCTGGCTTTCGATCATCATGAATGCATTCGACGCCCAGTTTTTCGCCAATACCTGGAACCCTCCGCAGATCGCCGCATACATCCTCGATACAGCCCGGAACAACAAAGGACCGATTGGCTGGAGAAGGGACAACTGGGGCGACCTGGCAGGATATATCCGGTCTTATGGTGAGTTTAACGACCGTGGTTCGATCAGGGGACAGCCCTTCAGTTACTACGTGATGAACAAGTATAAGGAAGCACCGGTCATTGGGGAGCCTACATCTGCCATTGGCGATGCCTATTTTAATGGTGTTGGGTATGGAGACCTGGAGAACCAGGTGCGGAAGTATGGCGCAACATCTTTTGGTAACGGGAATAACTACGGAACCCTTGGTGCCGCTGAGCGCAACGCTTTCCGCGCTGCTTCCAAAGCTGCCGGTTACAGGGTTGTGCTGACTGGAGGAAGCGGTCCGTCCGCCATTGCACCGGGTGGCGCATTCAGTGTAACATTGAACTGGCAGAACAAGGGTATTGCACCCGTGTATGACAGCTGGGTGCCTACCTACGAATTGCGAAATTCGGCCAACCAGACTGTGTGGAGTTCTGCAACCGGTTTCAGGCTGACCATGAATCTACAGCCTTCCGCTACGGCCACGGCGCATACGCAGACTTTCACGCTTCCTGCAAATATTGCTGCGGGCACCTACAGCCTGCGTTTGTTGATCAGGGACTCCGTCAATTTTATGGAGCCATTCTCCCTGAACATCCAGGGAAGGGCTGCTGACGGGTCCTATCTGCTGCTGGGTGGCATCACCGTCAGCGGTACCGCGGCGGCAAATCTGCCCCCGACGGCCAATGCGGGTGCAGACCAGACCATTACATTACCTGCAAACACGGCAACGCTCGCCGGTTCCGGCACTGATCCCGATGGTACCATCGTTTCCTACAACTGGGTAAAAGTTTCTGGTCCCACCGGCGGAGCGATCCAGTCGGCGAATGCGGCATCCACGCCGGTGACCGGCCTTACAGCGGGTACCTACGTGTACCGGTTAACCGTAACCGACAACCTGGGCGCAACAGCCACCAACGATGTGCAGATTATTGTGAACAATGCGCCGCCTCCACCGAATGT
>JALOMP010000055.1 GCA_025455365.1 Chitinophagaceae bacterium
CTTTTTCCTGTTAAACCAACTGTCGAACAACTGGAGGAAAATCCACTGTGTCCATTTGTAGTAATCGGCGTCACTGGTGCGCACCTCGCGCGACCAGTCGTAACAAAACCCGATCCTGTCCAGCTGTGAGCGAAAGGTCCGGATGTTCTGTTCCGTAGAAACGGCAGGCGGAATGCCATGGTCGATGGCATATTGTTCAGCTGGTAGCCCGAAGGAATCATATCCCATCGGATGCAATACGTTGAATCCCTTCAATCGCTTGAAACGGCTGTAAACATCGCTGGCGATGTAGCCGAGGGGGTGACCCACATGCAGTCCTGCGCCGCTGGGGTAAGGAAACATGTCCAGTACATACATTTTCGGCCGATCGCTTTCATTATGCACCTTGTATGTGCCGGCTTCCGTCCAGCGGGCCTGCCATTTTTTCTCGATATCCCTGAATTGATATTCCATGTTTGGTTCGTGGTTCGTCGTTCATGGTTCGTGGTATGATACTGCGTGAAGTACCATGAACCACGAACCATGAACCATGAACCTGATTTGAGATTAAGAAATGTTTAGAATTTATAGGGCCTGCAAAAATACGCAAACGCCGCAAATGCCTTATTTTTGGCCATTCCGTGATCCAACGAAAGCCTTTTAAAACCCAATCCGATCAATATGACCGAAGTCAGCAAGACCTCGATGAAACGCAGCAAGCCCTCCTACTTTATGGCCATCCTGGGTGTTGCGCTCGTACTCTTCATCCTTGGCATGCTGGGATGGATCACCATCAACGCGAGTAAACTGGAAAATTATTTCAAGGGCAGCGTCCAGATCCATGCATTTATCCGCGAAGGAAGCCAGCAAAGGGAAATTGACTCCCTGAAACGCTTCGTAGAGGCCCTCCCCTACGCCCGCAGGGTGGATTATGTGACCAAGGAAATGGCCAGGGCCAAGTTTATCGGGGACGGCAATGAGGACTGGAACAAGGTGCTTGATTACAACCCGCTGCCCGCCAGTATCGACTTCTTCCTGGATCCCAAATTCGTCAACAAGGACAGCCTGAACAAGATCGTATCCTCGATCCAGCAGCATTTCATTGTCAGCGAAGTAAAATACCCGGACGCGGTGGTCAGCAACCTGAACAATGTTGTGCGCAAAATCGAAATAAGCCTGCTGGTATTATCGGCCGTCCTGGCACTGATTGCCATCATTCTCATTGACAATACCATCAAGCTGGCCATGTTCTCGAACCGTTTTCTGATCAAAACCATGCAGATGGTGGGTGCTACGCGCTGGTTTATTTCCAAGCCGTTCGATAAAAAGGCCGTGATGAACGGGCTCTTCAGCGCCTTGCTGGCCATCGGAGCCATCCTGGTGATCATTTATGCCGTGGAAACCTGGTGGCTGCCGGAAATCAAGGCCCTGCGGGACAACGGCCTGCTCATTACCCTCTTCCTGGCCCTGATCGCCATCGGCATTGGCATCACCTATATCAGCACGCACCGCAGCGTCACCAAATACCTGAAAATGAAGCTGGACGACCTGTATTAAAACTGCCCCGGCAGCCGGTAGGACGGTTCGTGATTTTGAGGTATGTTTGCACCAGATTTTAACCATGGAAAAGAACAACAACGCGCTTTTCGGGAAAGCCAATTATCTCTGGATGGCCATTGGTGGCGTCGTAATCCTTCTGGGTATCCTGCTGATGGCAGGAGGGAAAAGCACGGATCCTAATATTTTCGCCGACCAGGAAGTGTACAGCATGCGCCGCATCACGCTCGCTCCCATCATGATCGTGCTGGGCCTGCTGATCGAGGTATACGCCATCATGAAGAAACCATGAGTGTTATCCAGGCCATCATCCTGGCCATCATTGAAGGCATCACAGAATTTCTCCCGGTATCTTCCACCGGCCACATGGCCCTGACATCGGCGTTCATGGGCAACAATAAAGAGGCGTTCACCAAACTGTATGAAATCGTCATCCAGTTCGGAGCCATCCTGTCCGTAGTGGTGCTCTACTGGAAAAAATTCTTTGATTTCAGGAAGATTTCCTTTTACATAAAACTGGTGGTTGCCATCATTCCCGCTCTTGTCTTTGGCGCCCTGTTTAAAAATCATATTGAAACCGTCCTCGAGAAACCACTCGTCATCTCCATCGTCCTGATGCTGGGTGGTGTCCTGTTGCTTTTTGTAGACCGTTGGTTTAACAAACCCGTGATCATGGAAGAGTCGCAGGTTACGAACCGGCATGCTTTCGTCATCGGGCTTTACCAGGTCCTTGCCATCATCTTCCCTGGCCTCAGCCGCAGCGCCGCCACCATTATCGGCGGCATGCAACAAAAAATGAGCCGGTCCCTGGCCGCTGAATTTTCCTTTTACCTGGCCGTGCCTACAATGCTGGCCGCAACAGTCAAAAGCCTGTACGACGTGTATGAGGAAAGTCCGGAAGTGCTGAACACGAATAACCTGAATATCCTGATCCTGGGCAGCGTGGTGGCGTTCATCGTTGCCATCCTGGCCATACGGTTTTTCATCAGCTTCCTGCAGAAATATGGTTTCCGGCTTTTCGGCTGGTATCGCATCATCATCGGCATCCTCCTCCTTGTACTGATCATGCTTGGTTACCTGCAGGCTTAATTCCAATTTCATTACCTTAACGGAAACAACTGCTCCTATGGCGAAAACATCCAAAAAGATGGAAAATGCCTGGGTGATGTATGATTGGGCAAACAGCGCATACAACCTGGTCATCACTTCCACCATTTTTCCCGCATACTATGTAGGCATCACGGCCAGCAAGGTTGCCGGCGAGCCCGCGTATGTGGATTTCTTCGGCTTTCGCATCATCAACACGGTACTGCAGGACTATGCCCTCGGCGTGGTATTCATGATTGTTGCCATCACCTCGCCGATTCTATCTTCCATAGCGGATTACCGGCGTAACAAAAGGGTGTACCTGCGTTGGCTGAGCCTGCTGGGCGCGCTATCCTGCAGCCTTCTGTTCTTTTTCACCCCGCAACGCATTGAATACGGGATCATTGTTTTCGCATTTGCGGCCCTCGGCTACTGGTCGAGCCTCGTTTTTTACAACTCATACCTCCCGGATATTGTGCCGCCGGAAGAGCGCGACCGGGTAAGCGCCAAAGGATTCGCGATGGGGTATTTCGGCAGCGTACTCCTCCAGGTCCTGTGCTTCGTCATCATCCTCAAGCCCGGTTTGTTCGGGCTTGACGCTTCGGACAAGACCCTGGGTCCAAGGATATCATTCCTGCTCGTGGGATTTTGGTGGTTCGGCTTCGCCCAGATCACCCTTCGCGCCATGCCCCTGGAAAGCAGGGCTGCCCGAAAGGCCCGGACGAATGTTTTCACCAACGGGTTTATCGAATTGAAAAAAGTATGGAACCAGGTGCAGGACATGCCAACCCTTAAACGTTTCCTGCTTTCCTTTTTCCTGTACAGCCTCGGTGTGCAAACCGTCATGCTGGTGGCGGCAGGTTTTGCCAAGAAAGAAATTTTTCCGGACCCCAAGGATGAGCCCAAGCTGCTGATCACGATCATCATTATCCAGCTGATAGCCATCCCGGGCGCCCTGATCATGAGCCGGCTTACCCGGGTAATCGGCAACCTATGGGTACTGATCCTGTCTGTGGTGATCTGGATTGGCGTTACCTACTGGGCACATGGCCTCCGCTCCCAGACGGAGCTGTATTTCCTGGCGGGGATCATCGGCCTCGTCATGGGCGGGATACAGGCGATCAGTCGCAGCACCTACGCGAAACTCATTCCGGTCACACAGGACACTACGTCCTATTTCAGCTTCTATGATGTAACGGAGAAGGTGGCGCTCTTCATAGGCCTCTTCGTGTTCGGGGCCGTGGAACACTTCACCGGGAATATCCGTAATTCCGTCCTGTTCCTGACGGTATTCTTTATCTTCGGACTGCTGGCGCTTTTCTATACCAAAGCTGCGCCGGATTATCGGAAACATGCATCTATACAGCGTTAATACCGGCTATTTCAAACTGGACGGGGGCGCCATGTTTGGCGTGGTACCCAAAGTAATCTGGAATAAACTCAACCCGGCAGATGAAAATAATCTCTGCCCCTGGGCCCTGCGTTCCCTGCTGATTGAAGACGGGAACCGGCTGATCCTGGTGGATAACGGGATGGGCGATAAGCAGGACGCCAAATTCTTCGGGCACTATCACATGCACGGCGAAGACAGCCTTGACAAATCGCTGGCAAAATATGGCTTTGGCAGGGAAGACATCACCGATGTGATCCTCACCCACCTGCACTTTGACCATTGCGGCGGATCCATCTACCGAAAGGGCGATACATTGCTGCCTGCCTTCCCCAGGGCTGTGTATTGGAGCAACACCCGGCACTGGGACTGGGCCACCAAACCCAATGAAAGGGAAAAAGCGTCTTTCCTGAAAGAAAATATCCTGCCCATCGAAGCCAGCGGACAGTTACAGATGATAGATGTGGCGGATTCGGGCCTCACACCCTTTTCGGAGAATATCAGTATCCGTTTCGTGAACGGACATACAGATGCGCAGATGCTCCCCCAAATACAGTACAAAGGGAGGACCCTGGTATTCATGGCGGACCTGCTGCCTTCCGTGGCGCACCTGCCCATACCCTACGTAATGGCATATGACATGTTCCCGCTCACGAGCCTGCAGGAAAAGAAAAGTTTCCTGCAAGAAGCGCTTGCCGGCGATTATATCCTGTTCTTTGAACATGACCCGGTTTATGAATGCTGTACGCTGCAACAGACGGACAGGGGGATCAGGTTGAAGGAGCATTTCAGGATGGACGAACTCGCATGATCAACGCATGCTTAACAATGATGTTACGGGATACCGAAGGTTTTTATACCCCATCATATCAACCAGTACTTTGCCAACGGTGATGGGACTTTCTATGCGTAGCGGCACTTTATTCCGGTCGTCCGAAACCCACACGGTCATCTTTTCCCCTCCTTCGAAAATCGTTCCCTTGATGAGCATGGGCTTGAACTTGACGGCCCTGAACTTACCGTAGCGGGTCTTGATGACTTCTTTCCCCAGATACCGGATATACAGGTTGAATACCTCATCATCGAGGAACATGCTGAAAGGAATCTTATCGCCCGGCTTGTATTTGTCGAAGTCTATATTCCGTGCATAGTAAATGGAGCTAAGCACATCCTGCACGCAGGGCGGGACGGAGAATGTGCCCTGCTGTGAAATCGCCTGGTTTTTTACGTGGTCAAAGGTGACGTTTTCGTATTTCTTATACCCGCCCTCGTCCACATTGCGGATGAATTTATACGGTCTGAGCGTTGCGGTATCGATATAAGATTCGTACCTGTCGCGCACTTTGAAAATCCAGTCGTACCGCTCGTTGGAATTGCCTACTCCCAGGATATGATACACCTGCTTGTTGTTGTACCGCGCTTTATCGATGGAGAAAGTGGCATTGCCCGCGTCAAAATAAATTCCCACCAGGGAATAGAAAACCCTGAAATTGATGCTTTCACCGCTAACGAATGCGGTGTTTACGACGCCGCAGAAATCAGTACCAGCGCTCATCCGGATGGCCGACAGGGTAAAGAAACAGATCAATAAGAGTCTTTTCATGCGTCTGTTATGTGTTTCACAGGCTGAGCACGCCTAAAGATACAACCAATATGCGGAATGCCCTGCTTCTAAGGATCTCGAAATATCCGTACGCCCAGGATGAACAAACTGCCTGCCAGGGCAGGCAGTACGAGGTTCACCAGCCATATGCCGGTGGCGGCCGCATAGATGCCTACCGTATTCGCGCTGTACAGGCCAAAGAGCATGATGCTGTACTCCCAGCGCAAACCCAGTTCAACCAGCGCAATGGTTGGCAGGGTAGCCAGGAGCAGGAACAAAACGCAGATCGCCCAGAAACCATCCCACCATGCCATCTCTACCCGCATCACGCGAAGCATCATATTGTACTGAAAGACGAATACGAGGAACCGTCCCGCCGAAAGCGAAAGTACTCTTAACAAAATTGTAACACCCATATCCTCCAGCACCGAGATGTACCGGGTGAATTTTCTGATCCCCGGAATCAGCTCTATACCGCGTACCAGCCAGGACATCCGGAAGTACACCAGCAGCCCCACCGTTGCAACAAAGAGCACCAGCCATTTAAATACATTTATCCATATCCGTAAGTCTTTCACGCCCGTAACGGAGAGCAGGCGGTCTTCCATGTATATCAACCCGAAAGCGCCCATGAACAGGGTCACGAGCAACTGCGAAAAACTTCCCGCAATGGTGAGCGAAATCGCCTGGCCGCGTTTGCCATCCGGAATATAGAGCACCCTTCCCCCGTATTCACCGATCCGGTTGGGCGTATTCAGGGAAAAAGCCACGCCGCTCAGGATGGCCTTAAATGCATGTCCATAACTGATCCTGTGCAGGCGAAGCAGCAGTACCTGCCATTTCCTCGCCTCCAGGCCCCAGTTGAGGGGCATGAGTGCAAGCACGAGCATGAGCAAGGGAAAGGAATCACCTGTTACCGATTCCCCGATTTGCCTGAGATGTGTTTCGAGGTCCGGCTGGTTGCTTACCTGCCGGTATACGGACCAACTCAACCAAAGGAACAACAGGGGACCCAGGAACCACTTGAGGAATATTTTGATACTTTTGTTCAAGGCGGTCAGTCCAACTCAAATTTAACTTCCTCCGGGTGAATACAACTAAAATTATTCTCGGCATCGATCCGGGTACCGTGATCATGGGATATGGCCTGCTGGCGGTGCGGGGGAATGCCCTGGAAATCATCCGGATGGATGCGGTGAAACTCAGCGGGAAGAGGGACATGTTTGAACGCCTTTCACTGGTACACGAAACCATCGCCGGTATCATCAAAACCTATCATCCGCATGAACTGGCCATTGAGGCGCCCTTCTTCGGCAAAAATGTGCAGAGCATGCTGAAGTTGGGAAGGGCGCAGGGGATCGCCATTGCCGTGGCCATGCAGCACGGACTTCCGGTTGCGGAATATTCACCCAAGAAAGTGAAGCAGTCGATTACCGGAAATGGGAATGCGGCTAAAGAGCAGGTATGGGAGATGCTGCAACGATGGATACCGGTAACGGGTAACCTGCAATACTATGATGCTTCAGATGCCCTGGCCGTGGCGCTCTGCCACCATTTCCACCAGCAATCTCCAGGCACTTCGAGTGTCCATGGGCGAAAGAAAAAAGGATGGGATGATTTTATCCGGGAGAACCCTCACCGCCTGGCGGGTTAACCTTTACCGGCCATCAGCAATAGGCGGATAAAAATGGCCGCGGGTACCAGCAGCAGCAAAGAAGCCGGGTGCACGGCGCCGACCCAGAATTCCAGCAACAACCTCATTCCAACGGCGGCCAGGAACAACCAGGCGCCCCATTTCTCCATGGACAAAATGCCGGACAGGGCGGCGAAAATGACAATGATCAGCAAAACCTGTGCTGCGGGATAAAAACGGCCATACTCCGCTGTCGCGCCGGTGAAACTGTAGATGATCTGGAAAATGCCGGCGGCGAACAAAAGGTACACGGTGACCGTAATGGTCAATGGGCGGGAATCCTTGGCGGGATCATCATTCATCTTGCATGGAGGTTTGAAAGGATTTTCTGCCTTGCCGCTTCGAGTTCGCCAGGGCCAGGCTTCAGTTTGGGGCGGGTGAAATTCAGGTCGTCAGCATTATTGATCGGCACAATATGCAAATGCGCATGGGGCACTTCCAGTCCGATGACAGCCAGGCCGCATCGTTGGCAGGGAAATGATCGCTCAATCGCGCGGGCGATCGGTTGCGCGAATGCCAGCATCTTCGACAGGTACTCCTCCGGCAGATCGAAAATATAGTCCCTTTCGAGTTTGGGCACCACCAGCGTATGTCCTTCCCGCAGCGGGGAAATATCCAGGAACGCGAAGAAAAAATCGTCCTCGGCGATCTTATGCGCCGGAATCGCTCCCTGGATGATCTTTGAAAATAGGGTTGGCATGGCCCGTGGTTTATTCAAAGATATAGGGAAGCGGATTATCGACCGTCAGGGCGACGGACAAATACCGTCAGAGGGAAATCTTTTCCACCTGGAACCGGATCAATCCGTTGGGTGCCTGTATTTCAGCCACCTCCCCTTCCTTCTTGCCCAGCAACCCTTTCCCGATGGGAGAAGTCACGGAGATTTTCCCCGCCTTCAGGTCAGCTTCCTTTTCTGACACGATCTGGTAGGTCATGGACTTTTTTGTAGCCAGGTTGGTGATGGTCACGCGCGTGAGGATAGACACTTTGGAAATGTCTATATTATCCGTGTCGAGAATGCGGACCTGTGCCAGCTCGCTTTCATACTTGGAAATCCTGGCTTCCAGGAGTCCCTGGGCTTCCTTCGCTGCATCATATTCCGCATTCTCTTTCAGGTCGCCTTTTTCCCTTGCTTCCGCGATGGCACGCGAAGCGGCAGGACGGTCAACCGTCTTCATCCGTTGCAGTTCGGCTTTCATCATTTCCAGGGTCTCCCTGGTCACGTAAATGACATCGCTCATGGTATCCTCCGGTGTTTTATGCCAGTTGGGAAGAATATAAAAAAAGCGCAACGCCCCAGGGAGCCTGAAGCGTTGCGATGGACAAAAATATGAAAATTCCTGAAAAAAAACAGCCTAAAAACCGTAACGGGCGAAGGCCGTCCGGCGGATAATTTTACCCTCCTTGTTAAAGATCCAGTTTTCCTGGTAACGGGTACTGTCTGCCTTGCCATTATTGCGGACCACCTTTTCCTTAAACCACAGGGATACCATGTCAAGCCCGGCCGATTCGCTGTGCAGGCTGACATAGGTGACAAACTCCTCATCAATTTCCTTGAACTGGCTGCGGAACTTGCGGACACCCTCGAAAAATCCTTTCGGGTGGCCTGTATACGTGCGTTCATCAAAAGCGACGGAAGTCATGGAGTCGGCAAAATAAGGCATGACTACCTCGTCCTTAAAGTCATCGCTCTGTAAATGCCGGTATAATTCAAGGACTTTGACGGTGAGTTCAGGATTACCAATCGTCCAGTCATTGGCCATTTGCGCCTCATAAGGATAGGATACCTGGGGTTTGGGTGCTTCAGCCACGGTTGTTTCCACCGGCGCGGTTTCGGTTTTATTCTCGCCGCAGGAAATCGCGATGGCGGGCAGAATCAGCAACATAAACAGTTTTTTCATTGTATGTCAGATTTGGTGAATGGAGGCTCTAAGATAATCAACCGCCCGCAGAAAGTACAGTGCCATGGTCCCGGAATGTATCATTTCGCAAAACAGGTCAAATCCTGAGCTTTTCAAGGAGGATGCGGGCCATTCCCTCGAAAGCTTCGTGGCTGTAGCCGGCGATATGAGGGGTTATGAGCACCCGTGGATCTGCCAGCAAAGCATCTAATTGTACTTTTTCCGTGGGCGAATATGTTTCCAGTTTTTCATTCTCCAGGACGTCCAGGGCGGCACCTGAAATCTTACCGGACGCCAATGCCTTCAGCAGGGCGGCCGTATCATGCACTTTCCCCCGGCAGGTATTGATAAACCAGGGTTTCCGTTCCATGCTTTGAAAAAAGGCCTCATTGGCAAAATGGAAGGTTTCCTCGGTGAGAGGGAGGTGCAGGCTGATGATATCAGCATAGCGCGCCAGTTGTTCCGGGGAGGCCTCCCGGACATACCCCGATGCATAGCCGAATTTGTACTTGTCGCAAGCCAGCACCGTCACCTCAAAGGGGGCCAGGAGCCTGGCAAACTGGCTGCCCGTATGTCCATAACCGAAGATACCCACGGTTTTGCCCCTGAGCTCGGTGCCGCGGTTGGCATCCCGGATCCACTGTCCGGCGCTTACTTCGCGGGAAGATGAATGGACTTTGTGCATGAGGCTCAACACCATACCCAGGGCCTGCTCAGCCACGGCATTCCGGTTGCCTTCAGGACTGCTCTCGCACTGGATGCCCCGCGCCTGCGCATATTCGGTGTCAATGAGCTCCATGCCACTGCCCAGCCGGCCGATCCACGCAAGCTTAGCCGCCTTTTCCAACAGGGGCCTGTCGATCTTCAGGCGGGTAGTGACTACCAACCCCTTACATTCGCCGATCATCTCTTCCAGCTCGGGATAGCTGATCGCCGGAAGATACCGGACTTCATACCCTTTGGATTCCAGTGTTTCCTGTAAGAGGGGATGTGCCTTGGCCGTGATGATTGCCAGTGGTTTCATGACATAAGGGGTATGAGGTCAACATATTCACGGACGGACAACTGTTCCGCACGGCGTGTAAACAGGGGGTCCGCCAGGACCTGCGGAGGGAAGAGTGCTTTCAAAGGATTGCGCAATTGTTTCCTGCGCTGGCTGAACGCCGCCTTTACCAATATCCGGAACCGGCGGTCGTCCGTTATCCCATAAGGATTGCCTGCATCCAGAAGCCGTATCACGGCACTCTTCACTTTCGGAGGCGGTTCAAATGCATCCTCATCCACTTCCAGGAGGTATTCCACCTGGTAATAAGCCTGTACGAGTACACTCAGGATACCATAATCTTTTTTTCCGGGCGATGCAGCCACTCGTTGCGCCACTTCCTTTTGGAACATCCCTACCATGCACTCCACCTGTTCCCTCCACTCCAGTACCCGGAAGAGGATCTGCGAGGAGATATTATAAGGGAAATTCCCCACCAGGGTGAATTTTCCCTGGAAAGGCACCGGAATCTCCAGTATGCTTCCTTCAATCAGCCTGCCTTTCAGGTCAGGATACTTTTGATGCAGCCAGTCGATCTTCTCCCTGTCCAGTTCAACCGCCCGGAAATCGATGCCCGGTAAGTCTTTCAGGAATTTTGTCAATGCCCCGCCGCCGGGGCCCACTTCAAGGAGTTGCGTGAAGGGCCGCCCGGTAACCAGGTCTGCGATTCGCCGGGATACGGACTCATCCTTGAGGAAATGCTGACCCAGTGATTTCTTGAGGGTATACATGAAGGATCAAAATTACCAAAAACATCGCCCTTTTCCTTGTACCTTTAGACGCTTAATCAAAGTACCACGCGTATGAACCCTTCGCAGAACAGGCCGGTGATCGGGATAACCCTGGGCGATATCAACGGTATCGGACCGGAACTGATCATCAAGACGTTTTCAGACCAGCGACTGACAGAATTCTGCACGCCTGTGATTTTTGGATCCAATAAGGTGATCAATTTTTACCGCAAATCCCTGGGCGATATCAATATCAATTTCACCAGTTTCAGGGACTGGTCCAAACTGAACCCCAAACAGGTCAATGTTTTCACCTGCTGGGAAGACGAAGTGGCCATCACACCGGGGCAGCTTAACGAAACCGGTGGTAAATACGCCATTCTTTCGCTCAAACAAGCCGCCGCAGCC
>JALOMP010000332.1 GCA_025455365.1 Chitinophagaceae bacterium
GCCGGACATGATCATGATACCTGCCGCTCGTGCCTGTGTATCGAAGGACTTTGCCTTTTCAAAGACCTGTATTTCACCTGTGATATCGGTATAGTGAACGCGGGCATCCAAACAGGCGCGGATCATCCGTTCAGACGTGTGCCTGAAAGGCCCGGCGGCATGAAGGACGAGGGGCACTTCCTGCAGGGCTTTGCGGAGAGAATCTCCGTCATCCAGTGAAAAAACCCGGTAGTCCAGGCCCAGTTGCGCGGACATGGACTGTAACGCCGCGGCGTTTCTACCGGCCAGCAGGGGCTTCAATCCATATTCAGCGGACATCCGTGCGATCAGTTCGCCCGTATAGCCATTGGCTCCATAAAGAAGGAAATCGTAGACATGTGACATGTCCTAAAGATAGGCCATCGGGCCATAGGGCAGGCTCAGTAATCTTTGAGTTGCGCCGTATCCGTAAGGCTTCGCATGAAAGCCACCAGTGCCTTTTTCTCTGTGCCACTGAGGCTCAGCTTGTCGAAGGGCAGCGTCTGGTTCTGTATGGGAATGCCGAGGCCGGCACCGCCCCCCTTGTTATAGAATTCAACCACCTCCTCCAGCGTCTTGTATACGCCGTTATGCATGTAGGGACCGGTCAATTCAATATTCCGTACAGTAGGCGTTTTAAAAGAATTATCGTGCACCGGGTTTCCGGAAATTTTAATCCTTCCGATATCGCTATCCGCAACGGGATGAAGACTGTCTGCATTTCCCGGTACGCCGATTACTTCGCTTTCTATCATGTTAAACAGGGGTGGTTTTGAACCATTAAACAGCGGTACAAAATGACAGGTGCCGCATTTACCCTTACCCATGAAAATATTAAAGCCCAGGATTTCTTCTTTGGTCATGGCGCCCTGGTGTCCGCGCATATAAAGGTCAAAACGGGAATTCAGGGATATGAGGGACCTTACGTAGCTGGCGATGGCCTTGTTCACCCGCCTGGGCGTCATGTTCGCGTCCCCAAATGCCTTCAGTGCCAGGTCCCGGTAGTCATCGCGAGTTGTTATCTTTTCCGCCACCAGCTGAGCCGAGGAATTCATCTCGTCCTTATTTGCCAGAACCTCATCCACAAGGTTTTCCATGAAACGTTGCCGGTGGTCGTAGAAAAGGTCCCTTTGCAGGCTGCTGTTCCACAAAGTGGGCGCGTTACGGGGCACGGTGTTTATCCCATCCAGCGTCAAGCTTCGTTCCAGCCCATCGGTAAATCCCTTGGCCGGATCATGGCAGCTGGCACATGATCGCTGGTTATTTCCTGCAAGCACGGGATCCGCAAAGAGCTTCCTGCCAATGGCAATCATTTCAGGGGATGGCATCGAGGAATCGGCGGAGAAAAAACGAGGAGATACAAACCGATAGTCAAACAGTGAATAGTATTTAGCCACAGCCGGATACTGGGGAATGGTGCTGATTTTTACCTTGTCGTATACCTGTCTTTCCAGTTTCACTTTTCCCAGCCATTCACAGGCAGGGTTGAGGTATTCCCGGATCAGGTGCATGCGGTCAAAACCATCGAAGTCCTGGTGGGTGAGGCAATACTGCTCCGCTTTTTCCAGCAATCCCAGGACGCGCTTATATCCCGGCTGGTCCGATCCTGCCCAGTCGGCTCCCGCGATTTCCAGGCTTTCCCTGACGGAACGGATCGCCACGGCATTTTCCGGAATGGACTGGAAAGACACCGGCGAATCAAAACCCGTGACGCCCAGGGCGATGATCCGGTACAGTTCTTCGATCAACGCGTCTGGCAGGTAGTTATTGACGGAGAAAATCCTTTCAAATTCCACCAGCGAATAGATCGCGCCGTTCAGCTTGTACATGTCCCCCAGCAACTTGCGGAAGTCTCCCGGTCCCCCTTCTTTGAAAATCTGTTCTTCAATCACCTGCATGCCCTGGGGATCCTGGTGATCTTCCGCCATGCGGATCGGCGGTGGGTTAAGCAGGTTGTAATAATTAGGGAAATAGTACTCGATGAACAGTTCAACGCTCTTGTATGTCAGCCTTGCGCGTTTGAACTTGTTTTGGAGGGAATCTGCCGGGAGTTTCCGGTTTACGGCTTCCTGCAAATCCATCATCTGTTCGTGAAAAAAATGGAGCCGGCTGAAATACTGCCGGGTAAGGATTTGCTCGGCAGATTCCGTGCGTATCGCTCCCATACCCGTAACAAACAGGAAAATGACCACAATGGCGGCAATAATGTAATCCCTCGTCGATTTCATCCTTTTCAGAAACGGTGCTCTAAAAAAACAAAATAAAGACCCTTTTAGTATAACGGCCGGGTTAAATCGGAGTTTAAACCTACCACGAATAAAACAGAACCGGGTCAAAAAAAATTGTCCCGCAGGAGCGGGACAATCAAATCAGTGTACGGCTTTTTCGTTGATAAGGTAATCAGATCCTTGCTCCGGCAGCCATTTTACCCATGGGGCGGACTGCCTTGAGGGTAACACGACCCATCGCTTCTGCAGGTGCGTTTTCCGCACAGTCTGTTTCAGCCATTTCGGCACTGAAACCACGGAGGGGAATGCCCTGGCGATGGAACCTTACGGCAGACCATACATGGTCCAGGCAGGTTTCATGCACCGTTTCGTAACCCCTGCTCCTGATGCAGTTCCAGCTGCATTCGCGGTTCAGGTCGCTAACGATTTTCGATGCCGCCTTCGGATAGGCAATCCATAATTTCGCTTCTTCATGCAAGGCGGGAATGACGTCTTCCAGGATCGAAGTCAGCTGTTGCTGGTTGATCGCGAAAACCAATGCAAAATCGATCTTGCGCGAACGGAGCAGGGGCGTCACGTTTTTCGCGAAGGAGACTTTGGCAAATTGTTTTTCGATGGAGGAGGGCAGCCCTTGAATCAGGAGATTCTTCTCTTCATGAAGTTGAAGTTTTTCAAACATCGTTTGCATCATGCTTCAACGTTTAATTAAGGGATGAACCGCAAAGTTAAGGAAATCTTAAGAAAACCAGAACTTTCCCGAAAACCTTCCGCTATCTGGGCTGCGGTTACGGCCGTGATGATAAGAATGTCTTTTACCAGCGCGATTTGATCCCTGGTGCGGATGTAGCCACTTTCAAAACCATAAAAGACAATTATGCCGCCGATGCTTTCTCGGAATATTTTATGGCCACCGTTCTGTCCCGGGTCGAGAGCTCGCTCGAGATTAAAAACCCCACCCTGTACGAAAATTTGCAAGGCCGCATCGTTTTAAAGGTGGAACAAAAAGGCGAAGCTTATTATTTAAGCCCGGTTGAGCGTAAGATGTATTTTCTCGCCCGGCCCGAAAACGCTTTCGTGGTCATGCGGGAGCAGGGCGTGGGC
>JALOMP010000333.1 GCA_025455365.1 Chitinophagaceae bacterium
ACGCACAGTTCAATAACCTCAGCTGGCAGAAAGACACCATCAGCGCTGAGATCCGGCTTAGCACAAAAGAAAGAAGCGGGTTCACGGTCAACAGCCTCCAGGCTAACATGAAGATGCACCCGAAGGCCATGATCTTTGAAAAACTGGATATCCGGACGCCGTACAGCAGGCTGACCGACTACTATGCCATGCGGTACGAAGACTTCAACCTGGACATGGGTAATTACCTGGAAAAGGTTACCATGGAAGGCCGGTTCCGCAACAGTACGATCAGTGCAAGAGACATCGCCTACTTCGCCCCTGAACTGCAGGGCCGGGAAGCCACCATCCGAATTTCCGGGAATGCCAGCGGGACGGTCAGCAACCTGACGGCCCGTAATATGATCCTCCAATACGGTAAGGATACAAAAATACAGGGATCCATAAGGTTGGTGGGGTTGCCGGACATCGAAAAGACCTATATCGATTTCCGGTCCGATGAATTCAGGACCACCTATGCCGAAGCTACCCAACTGGCACCGGAGATCAGGGACATTAAGGACCCCGACTTTTCCGCCCTGGGCTTTGCTTCCTTTTCCGGCACATATACCGGTTTTATCCGTGACTTTGTTACCCATGGCACACTTCAGACTGGGCTGGGAAATATCCGAACTGACCTGAACATGAAACTTCCCCCGGGTAAACTCCCCACTTATTCAGGAACGGTGGAAACGGATGGATTCAACCTTGGGAAGTTCCTGAGGAATGACCAGGTTGGGAGTATCGCCTTTTCCGGCGGAATCCGGGGCACCGGTTTTGACCTACGGCAAACCACGGCGGAACTGAATGGAACGGTCCGGTCAGTGGTCTTCAACCAGTATACCTACCAGAATGTAACGGTAACGGGCACCCTGAACAAACAGGAGTTCAACGGTGAAGCCATTGTGGACGACCCAAACCTCAAAGCCAGGCTTGATGGCTATTTTAACCTGAACAACGCAGACGAGCCCGAGTACAACCTCATGCTGGACGTACAGCGGGGCAACCTTCGCGAGATAAACCTGACCAAAACAGACATGAATGTCCTGGGCAAGTTCAGGCTAAATTTCAAGGGCAAGACCATCGACGATTTTATCGGCGAAGCTTCGCTGTATGACGTGGCGCTCACCCAACGCGGCCAGGTCTATGTCTTTGATACCCTCCACCTGTATTCGATGAAGATCGACCAACAGAAGCAGATCGAGATCTACAATAGCGATGTGTACATTTCCCTGAATGGCGTCTTCAATATCAGCGATCTTCCGAATACCGTCAATTCATATCTCAACAAATATTACCCGCGCTATTTCGATGCCCCCAGGAGAGAAATCGCCCCGCAGGACTTTGTATTCAAGGCCAGGCTTATGAATATCGACCAATACCTGCCCCTCCTGGTAAATGGTATCCGGGGGTTCGATCGCAGCGAAATAAACGGCAGCATCAATACGTCAACCCGGAGTTTCATGATCAATGCTACGGTACCCAGCATGTCCGTAAATGATATTGACTTCCGGGGTCTTACATTGGAGGGACTTGGAGACATGGACAGCCTGCGACTGTTTACCCGTGCAGAAAATATACTCGTCAACGACTCTTTGCAAATCCCAACCGCAGCCCTGAGCATCCGTTCTTCGGCAGACAAGTCAGACATCAGCTTAACAACATCCGCCAGCCAGCAGGCAGCCTATGCGAATCTTTCACTGAGCATGCAGAACCTGTCTGACGGTGTGCGTTTGCACTTTAATCCCTCCTCTTTTGTAATCAATGAAAAAACATGGCGGATCGAAAAGGATGGCGAGCTAACCATCAGCCGTTCATTTATTGACGCCCAGGGTCTGCGACTGGTGAACGGCAGACAGGAAATCCTTGTCTCCTCCCTGCCTTCAGAGATCGGCAACAGCAACGATATCCTTATTTCACTAAACCGGGTAAACCTGGGCGACTTGCTCCCCTACGTGCTCAAGCAACCAAAGATTGAAGGGATCACGAGCGGTGATATCACCATTGAAGATCCCTACAACAAACTTAAAATTTATGTAAACGCACAAACGGACCAGACCCGGTTCGAGGACGATTCCATCGGCATCACCACCGTAAACGCATTCTGGGATAACAGTCGCAAAAAAGCCACCTACTTCCTCAGTTCCAACAACCTGGACTATGTATTCGATGTCAGGGGGGCCGTGTACCTTGCCGATTCCTCCAACCGGATCATCGACACGGATATAGATATCACCCGTACCCGGGTGGACATCCTGGAAAACTACCTGGGGATCATATTTTCAGATATGAACGGCATTGCACAGGGTAAACTGCGCATCAGCGGGAACCTTGAAGAACCTGACCTGACGGGGAAAGTGACGCTGAAGGATGCGGGCGTCATGGTTGACTATACCAGGTGTTATTACAGCCTCGAAAACCCTGAAATTATCTTCCGGCCGGACCAGATCGATATAGGCAATATCGCTATCAGGGACATATACGGAAACGAGGGAACGGTGAGCGGTACACTGACCCATCATTTTTTCCGTGATTTCACGTTCAACTTCAACGCCGCATCCAAAAAGATGCTGCTGATAAACACCGGGAAACTGGACAATTCCATTTTCTACGGGAAGGCGGTTGGAAAAGTCAATTTCTTTTTCCGCGGACCGGAGAAGGAGATGCAAATGTATGTCATCGGCGAAGTGGTGGACAGTTCCGAGATCAGTATCGTCACCTCCACGGCATCGAAATCAAGGGGTGAGGCGGATTATATTGTGTGGCGCCAGTATGGGCGGGAAATGAGCGTTGATTCCATGGACGAAACCGGCAGCAATCTCATCATGGATCTGGACCTGACAGCCAACAACCTTCTTAAAATGAATGTTGTCCTGGATGAATTGAGTGGTGACGTGATCTCTGCGCGGGGAAATGGAAGCATCAAGATACATACGGCCACGCACGATGCGCTTACCTTAAATGGCAGGTACAATATTGAGCGGGGGAATTACAATTTCAATTTCCAGGATATATTCAAGAAACCCTTTGTTCTTGAACCAGGTTCCGGAAGTTATATCAGCTGGAGTGGCGATCCCTATGATGCGGAAATAAATATCCAGGCCAGCTACACGGCGGAACAGGTGCGGATGAGTTCCCTCTTCGGGGATGCCAACAGTGCAACGGTTTCCGGGGTCAGTTCAGACATCCTCCGGGAGATCAGCGATGTGCTGGTACAGTGCAAGCTTACCGGCACCCTCAGCCAGCCCAATCCCAGTTTCGAAATCATCCTGCCCGCGAACAGTCCCGTAAAAAGCAATCC
>JALOMP010000334.1 GCA_025455365.1 Chitinophagaceae bacterium
AGATCGGCCGTGCGTCCAGGGTCGCATCGTCTATTCTTGTGCATTCCCGTCAGTCAGGCAGGAACTAAAACGAGGTCATTAGCGGGTTGCCTTCCCACACACCGAAATAGTCATTCAGGGATTGTGTACTGTGGCCGCCAGTAATTTTCCAGGCCGGATTTCATCTGTTCCTTTGGTAACCAGGGTATCCCCTTCATTGAGTTTGCCGAAGATTTCCGTCCTGTTCCCGCTGGAGATCCCGGTGGTGACATCCACCCATTCAGATTTGCCATTGCTGAGTCGTATTACAAACCTTCTTTCCTGGTTCGTTACCACGGCCGTGGAAGGTACCAGGAATGTGGGCATGGAGTTGCCCAATCGGATCTTTGCATTCGCATACATGCCTGGCTTGAGCCGCCTGTCATTGTTTGGGATCAGGAACTCCCAGGTCTCGGTCCGGTTGAGCTGGTCGATGGCGCCTGATGTCCGAGAAAGGGTTGCCTGGAATTGTTCCTGCGGATAAGCCTCCACTGAAAAAGACATCGTCATGCCCCGGGTGTCCGTTGCGGTGTACATTTCAGGAATGGGTAACCGAAGACGCAGGATCGAACTGTTTTCCACCACCAGCATCGGCGCGTTACCCGCGGTGCCAACGAAGGAACCGGGGTCAATATTCCGGCGGGTAATGATCCCGTTAAAAGGTGCGCGAACCTGCAAGTATTCGTTCATCTGGCCGGTGGCCGTCCGCCTGGCTTTGGTAGCTTCTAATGCGGCGCTGTCCGCCATCATTTGGTTTCTCGCGCGTTCCAGCTCGATGCCAGCGATGGTTCCTTCTACCTTCGCGGCATTCGCAACACGTTGATAGGCGTCCAGGCTGCCCAGGTATTTCGACCTTGCCGCCTGCATCTCTGCGTTGGTTTGTGCATAGGCCGCAGACATCTCCGGCGCATCCAGTACGGCCATGATTTCACCTTTGCGAACAGCATCACCGATGTCCACCCGTACCTGCCGGACATACCCGGGTACCTTGGCGTAAAGCTCTGCTTTTTCAAAGGAGGTGAGCTCCCCGGGAAAGCTGATTTCCCTGCTGATACTGTCTTTCGCAAGGACCAATGCAGAAACCGTATCGATGAGCGGTTCCGCGTCTGCCACCATCGTCGTCCTGGGTTCACAGGACAACATGATGTACAAGGCAGTTGCGCCTATGAAGGCAATCGGGCGAAAGGGCTTGTTTGTCGCGTATCGTCGCATAATCTTCATTTTTAACTGTCGTAATGGGTGCTATCGCTGTCGTCCGGGTCCAATGATGGGCTTTGGTATGGTTTGCCTTGCATCCCGGCCGCATACACCAGGGGCAGGAAGAGAAGCGTGCTGATGGTTGAGCATATCAATCCTCCAATGACTGCGATGCCGAGTGGTGCCGTTTGTTCCCCGCCTTCGCCCATACCCATGGCCATCGGTATCATGCCGGCGATCATAGCAAGGCTTGTCATCAGGATGGGTCGTAGGCGATTGGTCAGGGCCAGGACGGAGACAGGAGCGTGGTGGTCCTTTTTTCTTAGGTCCTCGGCATTCGTCACAAACAGGATCCCGTTGGCCACCGATACCCCCACCGCCATAATCATACCCATATATGACTGCATATTCAGGGTATTCCCTGTGAGCAACAAAAGTAGGACAGACCCTGCAATCACGGCGGGGATCACGGAGATAACGGATAGCGATAATTTGAACGACTGGAAAAATATCGCCAGCATCAGGATGATCACCACCACGGCGACGAGCAGACCGTTGCGCAGTTCAAGCAGGGTCTGGTTGAGCAATTCCGACTGTCCGCGTACCTGTATCTTAACGCCCGGGGGCAGGTTTTTGATGGAAGCGATCGCCAGGTTCACATCCTTCAATGCAGTGCCCATATCCGTTTCGTGCAGGCTGGCACTCAGGGTGATAAAACGTTGCTGGTTGATACGGTCATATTCCCCGGGTGATATGGTTTTACGCGTAGTTGCCAGATCCCGTAGTAAAACCGGCACATCCGAGGCTTTTCCAACCGGCAGCAGGTTGAGTTGCTCCATGCTGTTGATACGATATTGAGGGTACTCGACCTGCACCTGGTATGCAGTGCCCGTATTTTTGTCGAGCCAGTAGTTGGGCTGGACAAAGCGGCTGGAAGAGGTGGCTGCCACTGTCGATTTTCCCACCTGGTCTGTTGAGAGTCCCAGCTGTCCGGCTTTCATCCGGTCCACCTGGATGTTCACACCCGGGTAGTCCAGCGGCGTGGAAATCATCAGGTCGCGCAGGTATGGAATTTGTTGGAGCGCCATCAAAAGGGTGTCCGCAACTACCGCCGACTGCTCAAGGTTTCGGCCCAGGACGGCAATCTCGATGGGATTGCCGGCTCCCATGTTTGTTACCTGGTCCACGAGGTCACCCGGCTCAAAGGAAATCGTTGCGCCGGGTAATTCCCGGGGCATCGCTTGCCTCATTTTTTCCTTGAATGTTTCGGTTGTCATGGCAATGTCTTCCTCGAGCTTTATCTTGATCACGGCTTCATGGGGTCCGCTTGTCCATAAGTGAATGAGGTTGACCGGGTAGCTGGATGGCTGCACGCCGGCGTACGCTGAACTGATCGCCACCTTGTTTCCCGATATTCGTTTCGCCATCTGGAGGAAAGTCTGTACAACCTCTTCTGTCCTTTCCAGGCGGCTTCCCGTTTTTAGTCGCAGCCTGACTTGCACCTGTCCCGGTTCCCGTTTCGGGAACACGTCGGTGCCGATGCCGCTGTACGCCAGTGCCAGTAGTAACAAGGAAACCAGTACAAATGCCGATGCCTGGAACCGGCTGTGGCGTACCAGTCGCTCCTGCCTCCTGGTCAAAAAGTTTTTAAGACGCTCGAACCACTGCATGCTGGAACTATTGCCGTGGCCTAGCGGCCGGATCATCCAGTTCGCAAATACCGGTACAAGGGTTTGTGAGAGCAGGAAGGAGGATATCATCGCGAAGCCTACGGCCAGCGAGAGCGGCATGAACATGGAACCTGGCACGCCGCTCATGAAAAGGGATGGTACGAACACCGCCAGAATGCACAGCAGGATCAGCAGTTTTGGTCGTGCAATTTCGCGACAGGCGTCGAGGATGGCGCGTGGAACCGGCTTGCCCTGTTCAAGATGATGGTGTATGTTTTCAATGGTAACGGTGGTTTCATCAACGAGAATGCCAATCGACAGCGCCAGCCCTCCCAGCGTGATGGTGTTGATCGTCTGCCCGGTGAGATTCAGGAAAATGATGGCGGAAAGTACCGATAAGGGAAT
>JALOMP010000056.1 GCA_025455365.1 Chitinophagaceae bacterium
TATGGAATTTCCAGAGTGGTTATTGGATGTGCTGCCGATTGGCTGTTCCCCAAAACCATCATCTAACAACCATAAACCATGAACTATGAACCATGAACCAGGAACTATCTACATGCTTTTTAGCACGATATCGCCAAAAATCGCCCTAAAAATATTTGATCACAGGTAATGTGGATTGTCGGACATTTGTGGTGTTGATTTTTTTGAAAATGTGCATATGGGGCATGGTTTCTGTGGATAATCGGAATTATACGGTGCATAAGCAGTGCGCTCCCTGTGCAGAACTATAAGCCATGGAGATCATCTCCCGGCAATTTTTTGGGATTTACATTCGCCGTCCTGCTCCTGGTAACAATCCCTTAATATGGAATATCGGGGCGGTGAAATGCCAGACAAACAATCATTGACGCCTTTTAGCAAACCCTACATGGACCTTACAAACCTGAACCGAGATCGAAAAAGCAGGCGCAAAGCAGCCCCTGAGCTAAGCAACCTGATGTTCGGGAAAATCCCCCCACAATCCAGGGAACTGGAGGAAGCCGTACTGGGGGCCATCATGCTGGAAAAGAATGCCTTCGACCAGGTTGTGGAAATCCTCAAACCCGAGTGTTTTTACGTGGATGCCCACCAGCGGATCTTTCGTTCCATGATGGGCCTGGCCCAGAAATCCATGCCGATCGACCTATTCAACGAGGAACTGGACATCGTAGGCGGCCCTTTTTACATATCAAAGCTTACCAACGGGGTGGTGTCCGCGGCCAATATCGAGGCCCATTCCCGGATTATCCTGCAGAAATTCATCCAGCGCGAGCTGATTCGCATCAGCGGGGAGATCATCGGTGATGCCTATGAGGATTCAACGGATGTGTTCGACCTGCTCGACGAGGCCGAAAGCCGGCTCTTTGAGATCACCAATAACCACCTGCGTAAAAACTTCGATTCGATCGACGTGGTGATTATGAAAACGATCCAGCGGATCGATGACATGCGCAACCGCGCCGAAGATATTACCGGCGTTCCCAGCGGGTATGATTCCCTGGACCGCGTTACCTACGGCTGGCAGCCATCCGACCTGATCATCCTCGCCGCCCGCCCATCCGTGGGTAAGACGGCTTTTGCCCTGAACCTGGCCCGCAATGCCGCCCTCCATCCCACCAAGCCCACCCCGGTGGCCCTCTTTAGCCTTGAGATGAGCTCCAGCCAGCTGGTCCAGCGGATCCTGTCTGCCGAGAGCGAGATCTGGCTGGAAAAAATCGCCCGCGGCCGTATGGAGGAACATGAAATGCAGCAGCTGTATAAAAAGGGGATACAGCGACTGTCCACTGCGCCGATTTTTATTGACGATACCGCCGCCCTGAACATCTTCGAACTGCGCGCGAAGTGCCGCCGGCTAAAAAGCAAACACAATGTTGGCCTCATCATCATCGACTACCTGCAGTTGATGAGCGGTACATCCGAAAACCGGAACAGCAACCGCGAACAGGAAATCAGCACCATCTCGCGTAACCTGAAATCGCTGGCCAAGGAATTACAGGTGCCGATCATCGCCCTCTCGCAGTTAAGTCGCGAAGTGGAGAAACGCAAGGAAGGCAACAAAATCCCACAGCTCTCCGACCTCCGGGAATCGGGTGCCATCGAACAGGATGCGGACATGGTCATGTTCCTGTACCGCCCCGAATATTACGATATCACGAGCAATGAATTCGGCGAAAGCAATAAGGGCGAAACCCATGTGCGCATCGCCAAGCACCGGAATGGCTCCCTGGAAAACATCAAGCTCAAGGCCCTGCTGCATATCCAGAAATTCGTGGAAGCGGACCAGGACGACCTCAGCGGACTTGGCATCGGCTCGGGGAACTGGAAACCGGTTCAGGGTGCCGGAGGCGGTGACGACAATGCGCGGCTGTTCATCCAGAAGGGTAGTCGCATGAATGATCTGCCCATGGGCGATGAGGATACGCCTTTCTGATAAGTGCTTCCCTGGCGGGTCAATGACCCGACGAGGAACAAGTCCAGCGGTACATTAACCTGGCGGCGAACAATTCTGCCGGGATAACGAACCGCCGGGGAACAATCCTGGCGGGACAATGGCCCACCGGCGCACAATTCCGCCGGTAAACCTGCTGCTACGGAAACATGGAACATCCCTTTTTTTTTGAACCCCGTCTTCCAGAAGGCCAGGACCCTTTCCCACTGGGAGAGGAAAGTGCCCGGCATGTTATAACGGTGTTGCGTATGCGCCATGGCGACCGGCTTTTCCTCACGGACGGTCGGGGTGCATTGATGGAAGTGGAGATCACCGCGGTGGAAAAGAAAAAGGCGTTTGTTCAGGCCGTGAAACCGTCCTCCGACAATCATCAACCGACTACTGACAACCGACTACTGACAAACGGCAACCTACAACCGATAACCGTCAACCAACAACCGTCAACCAACAACCGTCAATCGTCAACTGCTCCTCCCCTGGTCCTGGCCGTTTCGTTGCTCAAAAACAGTTCCCGATTTGAGTGGATCCTGGAGAAAGCCACGGAGATCGGGGTGTCTGCCATCATACCGCTGGTATGTGAGCGGACAGAACGGATTGCGTTCCGCCAGGACCGTCTGCAGCAAATTATCATCAGTGCGATGTTGCAGAGCCAACAGGTATGGCTACCTGATTTAACGGAGCCCACTCCTTTCAGGAAATTTGCAGGGGAAGACTTTGCCGGCCGTTCGTATATCGCCCATTGTCTCCGGGAAGAAAGACATTCCCTGTACAGCCATCCCGCCGGGCAGCCTGCCCGCGTCCTCATCGGGCCAGAAGGCGATTTCACGCCGCAGGAAATTCGGACTGCACTGGATCAGGGATTCATTCCGGTGACCCTCGGAAACACCCGGCTACGGACGGAGACGGCCGCGATTGTGGCGGTGGCGGCGCTGAGAAACGGTATGGATGCCTGAGGTATCCGGGTAATTACAAAATGCCGTTCACAGCCGCGCTTCTCTTCCGGTGCCTGGCAGTTTGCCTTCAATAGGCTCCCGCGGGTTGTAGGATGCCCGAGCCGTTGTGCCCCGGTTATGGTTAATGCGCGGAGTCATCGTAAGGCGTAGGGAAGGTGTCCTTATGAACGGGTTGCAGGTGCGGCTCCCGGAGCTCAATGGGTTTCGCGGGCTTGCGCGCTTTTTCGCGCTTACGAATCCACATGTTGAGCAGTTCCACCAGGAAGGAGAATGCCATCGCAAAATAAATATATCCTTTCTCGATATGGCTTCCGTGTACCGGTTCCAGTCCTTCGAAGAATAGGCTGAATCCCACCATGAGCAGGAAGGAAAGGGCCAGCATTTTCAGCGTAGGGTGTTTGTGGATGAAATTGGAGATCTTCTCGGAAAAGAAGAACATGATGAGCATCGCAATGACTACGGCCACCATCATGATTTCCACGTGACGGGCCATGCCCACTGCCGTGATGATGCTGTCGAAGGAAAAGATCATATCCACCAGGATGATCTGGGCCATGATGGATCCGAATGCGGCCGCCTCGTTCTGACTACCCCCGTCGATTTCCGGTTCCTCTCCTTCCAGTTTGGCGTGGATTTCTTTTACCGTTTTATACAGCAGGAAGAGACCACCCACGAACATAATGAGGTTGCGCAGGTTGAAACCAACATGTTTGTCGCCCCAGTTCAACCCAAACAGTTCTTTGTTACCGTTGGTCACCAGCCAGCCCAGGGCCAGGAGCAGGAGTATGCGCGCCGTGATGCCCGCAATCATCCAGATGCGCCGCGCGGTCAGCTTCTTGCTGTCCGGAAGCCTGCCCATCAGGATGGATACAAAGATGACGTTGTCGATGCCCAGAACGATTTCCAGGGATGCCAGGGTGATCAGGCTGATCAGGGCGTCTATGGTAAACAGGTGTTCCATGTTGCAAATATGATGCGTTCAGTTTAATTCAATTCAAAGGCCCCGGCAGATTCTTTTGACCACGGCAGGTCCTTCATATACAAACCCTGTCCAAACCTGCACCAGGCTGGCGCCTGCATCCAGTTTTTCACGGGCATCCGCCGCAGAGAAAATACCACCGCTGGCAATAATGGGAATCGAGCCAAGGGTCCTTCCATGAATATACCGGACGATATCCGTTGATTTCTGCCTGGCTGGCGCGCCGCTCAGTCCGCCCGCGCCAATCTTTTCGGCTTTCGCAGCCGATTCCTGGCTGAGCCCGCTGCGGTCCAGCGTGGTATTCGTGGCAACCAGTCCGTCCAGCTTCAGTTCCATCACCAGGTCCACGATATCGTCCAGCTGCCCGACCGTAAGGTCCGGCGCGATTTTCAACAGGATTGGTTTAGGAGATGCTTTTGTGCGGTTGAGGGTTTGCAGGTGCGATAAAATTTTTCCCAGCGCCTCTTTTTCCTGCAGTTCACGGAGACCCGGCGTATTGGGGGAACTTACATTCACCACGAAATAATCGACATAGTCAAAAAGCGCCTGGAAACATTTTTCATAATCGAGCCATGCTTCTTCGTTGGGCGTCCATTTGTTCTTGCCGATGTTTCCACCGATGATAACAGCCCCGGAATCCAGCCCGCGATACCTGGTTTGTCCTTTCACTGGATCAGGTCTTGAACCCTGATCCGTGAGCCGCTGAAATTCGTCATTTCTCCATTTGGCCAGGGAAGCAACGGCCGCTTTCACCCCCTTGTTGTTAAATCCCATCCGGTTGATCAGGGCTTTATCGGCCGGCAGCCTGAACAGCCTTGGGCGATCGTTGCCCGGCTGGGGTTCCGGGGTCACCGTGCCGATTTCAATAGAGCCGAACCCAAGGGCGGCCAGCTCACGCAAGTGCTCCGCATTTTTGTCGAATCCCGCCGCCAGTCCCACCGGGTTGGGGAAATCCAGGCCGAAAAGGGCTGTCCGGTGCCCGCTATCCGGGGCAAACATCCGCGTTATCCATCGCCGGACCAAGGGAAGACTGCAGCAAAAGCGCAGTACACCCATGGAAAAACCATGTACTTTTTCAGCATCAAAAAGGAAAAGAATGGAGCGTAGGAGGGCGTACATCTGGCTGCGAAGATATGGCTTGGAAGCCTTCTCTTAAACCAACTGGTTGTTGATGCAACTAGTTTGGAAAAATCCCCTATCTTTATCGTCATCAACGATTCAGGAACGCTAAAATACATACCATGCAGGAAGCATATATCGTAGCCGGTTACCGCACGGCGGTGGCTAAATCAAAGCGTGGCGGTTTCCGCTTTACCCGCCCGGACGACCTGGCCATTGACGTGATCCGTGGGCTGCTGGCCTCCGTACCGCAGCTGGAAACAAACCGGGTGGACGATGTCATCGTGGGCAATGCTGTTCCCGAAGCGGAACAGGGTTTGCAGGTAGCGCGCATCATCGCCGCCCGTGCCATCGGGTACCAGGCGCCGGGCGTCACCATCAACCGGTATTGCGCTTCTGGTCTTGAAGCCATTGCGATGGCCACCGCCAAGATCCGCATGGGCATGGCGGAATGCATCGTTGCCGGTGGAGTGGAAAGCATGAGCCTGGTGCCTACGGCCGGATGGAAAACCGTGCCTGCCTATTCGATCGCCAGCGATGAGCCGGATTATTACCTCAGCATGGGACTGACCGCGGAAGCCGTGGCGAAGGAATACAACGTGAGCCGCGAAGACCAGGACCTCTTTTCCTACAACAGCCACCAGAAGGCCATGAAGGCCATCCAGGAAGGATATTTTAAGCCGGGGATCCTGCCGATTACCGTGGAGGAAATCTACCTGGACGAAAAATCCAAAAAGCAAAAGCGGCAGTACGTCGTGGATACTGATGAAGGGGTGCGTGCGGACACCACGCCGGAAGCCCTGGCCAAACTCAAGCCGGCTTTCGCGGTGAACGGTACCGTTACCGCGGGTAATTCCTCGCAGACATCAGACGGGGCCGCATTTGTCATCGTCATGAGCGAACGCATGGTGAAAGAGCTCGGGCTCAAGCCCATCGGGCGTCTGGTAAACTCCGCCGTAGCGGGTGTGCATCCCCGTATCATGGGCATCGGTCCGGTGGAAGCCGTTCCTAAAGTACTGAAGCAATCCGGCATGAGCCTGAATGACATCGACCTGATCGAACTGAATGAAGCCTTTGCTTCGCAGGCACTGGCTGTCATTCGCACGCTGCACCTGGATCCGGAAAAAGTAAATATCAACGGCGGCGCCATCGCCCTGGGACATCCCCTGGGTTGCACCGGATGCAAGCTCACCATCCAGGTTTTACATGACATGAAGCGTTTGCAAAAAAAATACGGCATCGTCACCGCCTGCGTGGGCGGCGGCCAGGGCATTGCCGGCATCATTGAAAACATCAACTAAAGACGTTAAGGTTCTGATCCCGATCCCCCGGCTGGTCCGGGGGATTTTTTTTTAGGAATTTGAATTGGCTTCGAACCCATGCACCGAAGCGCTTGGCATATACGGAAACAGTATCTTCACCAAATGAGCATATCAAGTTGAAATTAATATATTTGCGAATTATCTAATATCTGGCAGACTGCACCGTATGATCAACGTTTACCTCGTCGAAGACCATGAAATGTACCTCGAAGGCCTGACCCTCCTGCTGAACCGGCAGGAAGATATCAAGGTGTCTGGCAGCAGCCAGAATGGCGCGGACTTCATGGAAGCCCTGCCAGCTCTGGATGAAGCAACCATCCTGCTGATGGATATCCACCTGCCGGATACGGAACCGGAAGAACTCCTGATGAAAGTGCGGGTACAGCGGCCAGGCATGCGCATCATCTTTCTTACCCTGATGCGGGGCACGCGCTTCATACACCGTCTCATGAAATACAACGTGCAGGGATACCTGCTGAAAAGCGCGCCCGTGGAAGAACTGCTCCTGGCCATCCGTACGGTAGCCGCCGGCGGAACCCATTTTTCCAAGGAGATCGATATCCAGGGCAAACAGGATGATACCCGGCATACCATCATCATCGACAACCGCAAAGTAGATGAAATCCTTACCCGCCGGGAACAGGAAGTGCTGTCCCTGATCTGCCGGGAATTCAGCAACGCGGAGATTGCGGAAAGGCTGTTTCTCAGCATCGGAACCGTGGAAACACACCGCAAACGCATTATTTCAAAACTCGGGGTGAATAATACGGTGGGCCTGGTTAAATTCGCAGTCCGGCATGGACTGATCGATGAATAGCATATTCCACTACATCTGCAAGGGTGCACGCTGTACAGCTGCATGTTGTGTGATCACCCTCGCACCATTGTTCCTTGCCGCACAGCAGGACACGCAGTATGTGAAAGATCTCTACGACCGTGTCCTCGAATTTGATGAATCAAAACTCGATTCCTTCAGTCACTACATCAGCCAGATCGACCAGTTGTCAAAGCGTTTGAAATTTGACAAAGGCGATGTGCTGTCCGAAAGGCTGCGCGGTATCCAGGCGGAGTATGCCGGCGATTACCAGGGAGCCATTTCGCATTACCTCAACAGCCTGGATATCTCCCGGAAAAATGGTTGGGAAAATTATGAAGATTGTGCGCTGGGCGACCTGGGTATCGTGTATACCAATATCAAGAATCCCGCTAAAGCCAAGGAGTATTACAAACAGGCCCTGGACCTGTCCGTCAAGCGGGGAGAAGCTTATTCCATTGTTAACAGCCTTACCAACCTGGGTGCGATCTGCAACATGATGCATGAACCGGATTCCGCCTTGCTGTACCTCGATTCAGCCAGCGCCTACACCCGGCGTTTTCCCGAAGTGACCGACCTCGTCAGCCTCCGCAATAATCTTGGCAATGCCTGGTTCGCAAAGAAAGACTACCCGCGTGCACTCGCATTTTTCCGGGAGAACTACCAACAGAACCTGCGGACGGGAGACAGTGCGCAATTGTGGTACGATGTGCTGAATATGGGCGATGTGATGATTGAAATGAAACGCTTTGATTCGGCGGGGATCTGGATCGACCGGGCCATGCGCCTCGCAGTGCACCAGGGTTCACGCCGCAAAGTGGCCGACGTGGAATTGCTTAAATCTAAATACCATGAACGAACAGGCAATTATCGCAAAGCCTTCGCTTCCCTGAAAGAATGGAGCGTGATCGATACCTCCCTGGTGAATGCGGAAACCCGGCAGACGCTTCTTGAAATGGAAGAGCGATTCAAGACCAGGCAGCGTGAACAGGAAAACAGACTGCTCCAGACCCAGGTTGAAGCTGCCAAATTCCGATCCCGTAACCTCCTGATCGGTCTCCTGTCTGCCGCCTCACTGGCCGTCATTTCAGGCATATTTCTCTACCTGAACCAGAAGAAGAACCGTAAGCTGGAGGAAAAGAACGCCCTGATCGAGGCTCAGAACGAAAAACTGGCGGATCTCAATGCTGAAAAAAATTCGCTGATCAGCATGGTATCACACGACCTGCACACGCCTTTCACAACCATCCAGATGTGGACGCAGGTCCTGGAAAGCGGCAGGGACAACTGGCCTGAAGATGACAAAAAGGCGATCAGTCGTATCCAGCAGGCTGCGGAAAACGGGGCGCAGATGATTTCAAGGGTGCTTGACGTGGAAGGGTCCGATGTAAACCGTCGCCGGATTCAACTCGAGAATATTGATGTTGCGGGTTTGCTCCGTGACCTGGCGAAGGCTTACGGCCTGGATGCAAGTGCAAAGGAATTAACGATTATTGCACCGGGAAACGATCACCCCATACATATTCTGAGCGATCGCCAGTTACTTGAAAGAGCCATTGCCAATCTCCTGTCCAATGCCATCAAATATTCGCCAAGCGGCGGCAGTATCTGGCTGGAGGCGGAAGCGCAATCCGGCAGCGTGCTGATCCGCGTCCGCGATGAAGGACCCGGTATCAGCAAGGATGACCAGCGCAAACTATTCAGGAAATATACCCAGGCCAGTTCCAGGCCTACCGCCGGCGAAAAATCTACGGGGCTCGGCCTGTACATCGTGCGCCGGATCATGGATGAACTCCAGGGTGACGTTAGCTGCCGATCGGACATCGGCCAGGGAACAGAATTTACCCTTCGTATCCGTTCCTGACAGCCTCGTTAAAATTTGCAATATTGTTGCAAAATCACTTTTTCTCCCTACTTTTGGCGCATGAAGCGCCCTTGGATGACCGGCCTGGTCTCTGCCGGATTAGGTTTGTTACTTGCCGCCCTGCCCTTGGGTGTGTTTGGGCAATGCGTTCTGTCTTTTTCGGGCAGTATTGAGGACGCAGACACGCATGAAAAGCTGGAAGCGGCCGTGGTCACCATCCGGGAATTGAGACAATCAACGGTGACGAATGAAAAGGGTTTCTTTCAGTTCAACGGCCTTTGCCCCGGCAGTTATAATATTGAAGTCTCGCATGTAGACTGCCAGCCGCTCAGTTTGCATATCCACCTGAAAGAGGACCTCAGCCAGTCGATCGTCATGCCGCACAAAGCCAGCCAGCTTTCCGAGGTGGTGGTGGTAGGCACCCAGCGGTCCAGTGTAACCGGGATCACGGGTGAACTGAAGGGAAAGCAGCTGGACCTGTCACGCGGGCTCAGCCTGGGCGAGTCGCTCAAACAGGTGTCCGGTGTCAGTGTTCTGCAGACCGGCACAAACATTTACAAGCCGGTGATTCATGGATTGCACAGTAACCGGGTATTGATTCTAAACAATGGCATCAGGCAGGAGGGCCAGCAATGGGGGAGTGAACATGCCCCGGAAATTGATCCCTTCATTGCCAACCGGATAACGGTGGTCAAAGGCGCCAGTTCCATACGATATGGCGGCGATGCCATCGGTGGTGTGATCCTGGTGGAACCCAAGCTCCTGCGGTATGCACCCGGCATGAACGGGGAAGTCAATGCGGGCTTTTTTTCCAACAACCTCCAGGGGGTTGTATCGGCCATGTTCGAAGGCAACAGCCCTAAACATCCTTCCTTTGCATGGCGCTTGCAGGGTACCGCCAAAAGAGGCGGAAGCGCGCGCACGCCCGATTACTGGCTGGCCAACTCAGCGCTGTCTGAATTCAACGGTTCAGCTACGGCCGGCTGGCGCCGTGCCAACAAGGGGCTGGAACTGTTCTACAGCATCTTCAATACCAAGCTGGGCATCTTCACCGGTGCGCATATCGGTAATGTGACCGACCTCATCAACGCCATTAATGGCAACGAACCACCGGCATATATAAAAGACCAGCCCTTTACCTACGCCATCGACCGGCCTTACCAGCAGGTGCAGCACCACCTGGGCAAGGCGAAAGCTTTCCTGCAGACCGGTGATTACAGTCGGCTGAATATCGTACTATCTACCCAGTATAACCGAAGAAGAGAGTATGATATCGTCCGGACGGAGCGGTCCAATCCTCAACTGGAATTGAATTTAGTTACCGGCATGGCGGATATCGCCTGGGACCATTACAAGGGGAAGCACTGGAAGGGAACGGTTGGCGGTAGCGCCATGTACCAGTGGAACGATTATAGCTATCGTTATTTCATTCCCAACTACCAGGCCTTTCACTACGGTGCTTTTATCGCCGAAAAATACCTGGCGGGTAAATGGCAGCTGGAGGGCGGGCTGCGGTATGATCACCGGCAGATGTTTTCCATCACCGATAACGACAAATCGCCTTTCGATGAACTTACCGGGAATACGCTGGCACCGGGACAGCCGTATGGCGAGCGACGTTTCAGCGGTTTTTCGGGCAACCTGGGCGCCTTGTACAGGTTTAACGGCAAACTGACGGCAAACCTCACGTTCGCATCCGCATGGCGTGCGCCACAGGTGAATGAAATGTTCAGCAACGGGTTGCACCATGGTGCGGCACGGATCGAGAAAGGGAAAGCGGACCTGGCTACGGAAAGGGCCAACAGTATCCTGGCCGGCGTCCAGTATGAGGGTTCCGCATTTTCGGCCGATATCAGCCTGTATCACAAGCAAATCGACGGGTTTATCTACCTCAAGCCAACCTATCCCCCGGAGCTCACCATTCGCGGGGCATTTCCAACCTTTGCATTCGACCAGACCGATGCCCGGCTGACGGGCATGGATCTGCAGTTGAGCTGGATGCCGAGCCACCATATCCGGTTAACGGGGAAGGGGTCCATCCTGCGTGCATTTGACCGGAGCCGGGATGAATGGCTGATCCAGATGCCCGCCGACCGGGGTGAACTGGCGTTTGAATACCTGTTTGGCGATGGGAAGCAGTGGAAACAGTCGTGGGTGAAGGCATCGATGCAATATGTCAGCGAGCAGACCCGTGTGCCGGATTCGGGCAATATAGAAATTACCCATCCGGATGGCTCCGTAACCATGGAGTCTGATTATGCGCCGCCTCCGCCGGCGTACACGCTTTTCTCCCTGGAAGGAGGTACCGACCTGACGTTATGGAAACATCCACTTACCCTATCCCTGACCGTTACCAACCTTTTCAACCGCAATTACCGCGATTACATGAATGCTTTCCGTTATTTCGCGGATGATATGGGGCGAAATGTGGTATTGAGGGTAAAATGGCCTTTTGACATACACTAGCAAATACACTATCTATCTAAAAAAAAACACATGATGAAAAGCCTGTTTAAAGGGATGTTGGCCATAACGGCAGCATCGGTCCTGTTCCTGTCCTGCAGCAAGGATGACGGCGGTGAGGATATCAACGAGGAAGAACTGATTACCACCCTGCGGGTAACCACCATTGAATCGGGTTCGGGAACCACTTCCACCTTTACCTTTCGAGATCCGGACGGGCCCGGTGGCGCGGTA
>JALOMP010000057.1 GCA_025455365.1 Chitinophagaceae bacterium
TTTTTTTCCCTGATTTCCCTCACCCTGCTGGCGCCTTTCCTGGCCCTGATTTTTGGCCTGCAGGACGGAAAAGGGCTCATTGGCTCCCGGTTCAGCATCGGAGACATCACGGATTCTTTCTACGACTACCTCTCCGGACTCACGGCAACGGATACCGGCAAAATAAAAGCCCTCGGCATCATTTGCATCATCCTCATTACAGCCATCCTCCTGAAGAATGTATTCCTGTACCTCTCCCTCTACGTGCTGGCGCCAATCCGGAACCGCATCATCAATGACATGCGGTCTGACATGTTCAGCAAGATCCTGCAGCTGCCGGTAGGATTTTTCAGCGACCAGCGAAAGGGCGATATTATGAGCAAGCTCACGAACGACTTGCAGGACGTGGAATTTTCCACCATCAGCTTCCTGGAGACTTTCCTGCGCGAGCCTGTGGTGATTATCCTGTACCTCTGGGCCATGATCCGGCTAAGCCCGGAACTCTCCCTTTTCCTGCTGATCTTCCTGCCGGTGGCCGGCCTGATCATTGGGCGCATCGGGCGTTCACTGAAGAAAGTGTCTACCAGGGTGCAGGAGAAACTGGGCGATATCCTGAGCACGATCGAGGAAACCCTGGGCGGCATGCGGGTAGTCAAGGCATTCAATGCGGAACATACACAACAGGAGAAATTCGAACGGGAAAATGAACGACTCTACCAGATCAAAAACAAGGCGAACCGGCGCCGGGACCTGGCATCCCCTGTGTCAGAAACCCTGGGCGTACTGGCTGTCTGTTGTGTATTGTTCTACGGGGGGCGACTGGTACTCAACAAGGACTTCTCCCTAAACGCTACCGATTTCCTGACCTATATCGCCATCTTTACGCAGATCATAAACCCGCTCAAGTCCTTCAGCTCCGCTTCCTACAATATCCAGAAAGGCGCGGCCAGCATTGAGCGAATCCAGAAACTCATTCAGACGGAAGAAACCATCCGGGAATCGCCCCATCCCATTCCGCTGAAAAGCTTTGAATCAGCGATTGAATTCAGGGATGCCGGCTTTGCCTACCAGGACGTACCAGTCCTTAAGGAGATCAACCTGCATATTCCCAAAGGCTCCACCGTAGCCCTGGTAGGATCTTCCGGGGCTGGCAAATCAACCCTGGCGGACCTGATCCCCCGCTTTCACGATGTCAGCAGCGGTGAACTACTGATTGATGGACATAATATACAGGACTACGCGATTAAAGACCTGCGCAACCTGATGGGTATCGTCACCCAGGAGCCGATCCTGTTCAATGATACCATTGCAGCCAACATCGCCCTCGGAAATCCTACCGCCACCGCGGAGCAGATTGAACAGGCCGCCCGCATTGCCAATGCCCATAACTTCATCATGCAAAAAGAAAATGGTTACCAGACCAATGTGGGCGAAAGGGGATCAAAACTCAGTGGTGGCGAAAGGCAACGCCTCACCATCGCTCGGGCGGTGCTGAAAAATCCACCCATCCTGATCCTGGACGAAGCAACCTCATCCCTGGATACGGAAAGTGAAAGGCTGGTGCAGGACGCCATCAACAACCTGATGAAAGACAGGACCAGCGTCGTGATCGCCCATAGGCTCTCAACCGTACGCCACGCCGATGAAATCATCGTCCTGCAGAAAGGACAGGTGGTGGAAAGAGGACGACACGAAGACCTCATCGCCCGGGAAGGATTCTACAAAAGACTGGTGGAAATGCAGGAAGTTAAGTGAACAGTCGTGAGTCGTGACTCACGACTGCTTACCTTACTGCACATTCGGGTTGCGGGACATCCCCACTTTGGCTTCCATGCTGAGGGTGGCATGGGGAACGGCGCGAAGGCGGGCTTTGTCGATCAACTTGCCGGTTACACGGCAGATACCGTAGGTTTTATTCTCAATCCGGATCAGCGCTTTTTCAAGTTTATCGATGAAATCGTGCTGCCGGCTTGCCATCTGGCTCAATTGCTCACGTTCCATGCTCAGGCTACCATCTTCCATGGTCATATAACGGTTATCCGTTTCGTCGCCACTCATCTCATCTTTGCGGGTGATCAGGCCATGGAGATATGTCAGTTCCTTTTTTGCCGCTTCCAGTTTGCGTATGATTAGTTCCTTAAATTCTGTCAATTCTGCATCGCTGTATCTCATAGTAGGTCCGCTTTGGTCATGGGTAGGTTGGTCGAGCACGGATTTGGTGAATTCAGGTTGATAAGGACGGGACGAGGTGGTTGAGATCTTGGGAAGCGTCACGGGTTTTGTCACCTTTTTAGCTTCATGGGCACGGGCCGCTTTACGCATTTCCGCCAGGCGGGCGGCATTTTTAGCCACTTCAGACTGGGGGGTTTCCTTGCGCATCGGTGTCAAGGGCACCGCTTTCGTGTCCGGGGCCTTTTTTTCCGCTACTGGTGCTGCAGTCTTGGCGGCCGGTTTGGGGGCTACTTTCGGCGCTGGTTTGGCTGCTTCTTTGACCACGGGTTTGGCCAAAGGCTTGGGGGCTGGCTTGGCAGCCACAGCCTTTGCAACCGGTTTTGCTACAGGTTTGGCAGGCGCTTTTTTAGCTGGGGCTGCTTTTGCAGCAGGCTTTGCCACCGGCTTGGCGGCTGGTTTGGCTGCAGGCTTGGCCACCGGTTTAGCGGCTGGCTTGCTGGTCGGTTTGGCGGCCGGCTTGGCAACCACTTTGGCAGCCGGTTTAACGGGTGCTTTTTTGGCAGGGGCAGCTTTCACTGCTGGCTTGGATGCTGGCTTGGCTGCCGGCTTGGACGCAATCGTTTTTTTGGCTGCCGGCTTCGCAGGGGCAGGCTTTGTAGCCTTCTTAGCGGGTTTAGCCGCTGAAACCGGAGCTTTCTTTTTAGTAGGCATATTTTTTTACCCGTTTTTTGATACTTGCACTAAGAGCTGGAAATCAGCTACTTCGATCTCTGTCCCGTCGGCCAGGTGAGGTACCATTTCCAGCTTGTCCGCTAAAATTTCGGCGCAAATATAGCTATTAAATTGTGTTATGGACGGAATCAGCTTTTCATTTTCCGTCAGTTTAACAGTAATACGGTCGGTCAATTCAAACCCGCTGTCTTTGCGGATTTTTTGGATCCGGTTCACCAATTCACGGGCATTCCCTTCGCGCTCCAGTTCATCGCTTACCTGTACGTCCAGGGCCACGGTCAAGGCATTCTTGGAAGCCACCATCCAGCCGGGGATGTCTTCGCCCTGGATATCCACTTCATCCCGGGCAATGCGGACAGCCTGGTCGCCCACGGCCAGGTCTATAAATCCTTCCTTTTCGAGGGTGCGGATTTCTTCCTGGCTGAGGGCAGCGAGTGCCGTCCCCACCTGCTTCATCAGCGCCCCCAGTTTCTTTCCCAGGATTACAAAATTTGGCTTGACCTTTTTCCGTATAAAGTCATTATCACTGCCCAGGTATTGTATTTCCTTGATGTTCACTTCGGCCTTAACAAGGTCTTCCACTTTGCGAAGCTGGGCCTCCATGGTAGGGGTTAACACCGGAACGAGGGCCTTCTGGAGCGGTTGCCTGACCCGGATATTGACTTTCTTGCGGATTGACAGAATGAGGCTGGAAAGGTCCTGGGCCAGTTGCATCTGCTCTTCGAGGTTCTCGTCAATCACGGAAGGATCCGCCTTGGGGTAGTTTGCATGGTGTACCGAACGGACCGGGTGGCGCTTCGTTACGGCATTCAGGTTGCGGAACATGGAATCGGAAAAAAACGGCGAAATCGGGGCGATCAGGCGGACAATGGTTTCCAGGCACTCATACAGGGTCTGGTATGCGCTGATCTTGTCTGCCTCGTACTCCCCTTTCCAAAATCGACGGCGGCAAAGACGCACATACCAGTTACTCAGCTGGCTGTCTACGAATTCTTCGATCGCCCGGCCGGCAAGGGTAGGTTCATAGTCGTCCATATACATCTGTACCCGTGCCGTAAGGGAATGCAGGCTGGAGATGATCCATCGGTCGATTTCCGGCCTTTCCGCCACGGGCACCGGGGCTTCCCGGAAGGCGAAACCATCCACATTGGCGTAGAGTGCAAAAAACTGGTATGTATTGTACAGGGTACCGAAGAATTTACGCTGGACTTCCCGAATCCCTTCCAGGTCAAACTTGAGGTTGTCCCAGGGTGAGGCGTTGGTGATCAGGTACCACCGGGTGGCATCCGCGCCGAAGGTTTCGATGGTCTTGAAGGGATCCACCACATTGCCCAGTCGCTTGCTCATTTTATTCCCGTTCTTGTCCAGGACAAGGCCGTTGGAAACGACGGTCTTGTATGCCACGCTGTCAAACAGCAACACCCCCAGGGCATGCAGGGTATAAAACCAGCCGCGGGTCTGGTCAACACCCTCGGCGATGAAATCGGCTGGAAAAGCTTCCGCTGCTTTCCCCCCCTTTCCTTCAACCATCCCCCTGTTTTCAAAGGGGAAATGCCATTGCGCATAGGGCATCGCGCCACTGTCGAACCATACATCAATCAGATCCGGCACCCGCTTCATGGGCTTGCCAGAGGAGCTCACCAGGATGATCTCATCCACATAAGGTTTATGCAGGTCCAGGATGCCTTCGTGGAGATAGTGTTTGTTTACATCGCCCCCTAAAACCGCATTGGCCTTCCGTATGGCTTCATTCAGTTCGGCGATGGATCCGATGCAGACTTCCTCCTCCCCGTCTTCGGTTCGCCAGATCGGCAGGGGTGTTCCCCAATAACGGCTGCGACTGAGGTTCCAGTCGACCATATTTTCCAGCCAGTTTCCGAATCGACCTTCCCCGGTTGACTTTGGCTTCCAGTTGATGGTTTTATTCAGTTCCACCATCCGGTCCTTGAGTGCGGTGGTACGGATAAACCAGGCATCGAGGGGGTAATACAGAACAGGCTTATCGGTGCGCCAGCAGTGGGGGTAGCTATGTTCATACTTCTCCACCCGGAACGCGAGGCCTTCTTTCTTAAGTTTTACGGCGATGTCCACATTGACATCCACATAGTCCTTTTCGTCCTTATAATTCTTGACGAACCGGCCGCTGAATTCGCCCACCCCATCCACAAATTTGCCTTCCCGGTCTACCAGGGTCAGGATACCCAGGTTGTGCTTACGGCCGGCTTTGTAGTCATCTGCGCCAAAAGCGGGCGCCGTATGAACGATGCCGGTACCATCTTCAGTGGTCACAAAATCGCCCGTGACCACCCGGAAAGGCTCGGCCTCAGGCGTAATCTCCCGAATTTTCTCCAGGCTGTTGGCTTCCGTAGGGAGGAGCGGGTCGTAATACAGCCCTTCCAGCTCCGTTCCGCGAAAACGATGAAGGATCTTCCAGGGAAGTATCTTATCGCCCTCCTGGTAGGCATGGAGCGAATGCCCGAGGCCTTCCTCTTTAAAATATTTGGGAATCAGGGCTTCGGCCAGGATCAGGTTACAGGGCTGGTGCGTATAGGGATTGAAGGTCTTCACCAGCGCATAGGTGATGTTCGGGCCGGCTGTCAGCCCCAGGTTGGAGGGCAGGGTCCAGGGCGTGGTGGTCCAGGCCATGATATAGGTTTCACCGATCGGTCCGTCTGCCACGCTTTGCGCAACCACCTCCGTGATGACCCTGGCAACCGGATGTTTCGCATTCGGTGATCCTTCGACTATGCCTAGCGGTAAGTGGAAGAGGGCGGTGACACTGGTATCTTTTACATCCTTGTAGGTGCCGGGCTGGTTGAGTTCATGGGAACTAAGGCCTGTACCGGCGGCAGGGGAATATGGCTGTATGCTCACGCTTTCATACAAGAGTCCCTTCTTATAAAGCTGCTGCAGGCACCACCAGAGCGATTCAATATAGTTGTTTTCAAAAGTGATGTACGGATGGTCGAGATCCACCCAGTAACCCATCTTCCTTGTCAGATCATCCCACCTATCCTTGTACCGCAGGACGGCTTCCCTGCATTTCCGGTTGTATTCTTCAACGGTAATCTTCCGGCCGATATCTTCCTTGGTGATGCCCAGTTCCTTTTCCACGCCCAGTTCGATGGGCAGACCATGGGTATCCCACCCTCCTTTGCGTTTGACCTGGAAGCCCTGCATCGTCTTGTAGCGGCAGACCATGTCCTTCAGTGTCCGGGAGATCACGTGGTGGATCCCGGGTAAGCCATTGGCGCTGGGCGGGCCTTCGTAAAACACGAAAGGCCTCGCCCCTTCCCGAAGGCTTACGCTCTGTTCAAAAGCTTTTTCCTGCTCCCATCCGGCGAGGATTTCCTGCTCCATGGCCGGCAGGTTCAGCTGTCCGTATTCCCTGTAAGTATCCTGCATATCCTAAGAAAGTGGGCAAAGGTAAAAATTATTGGGGGGAAGGCACTTTTAACATTTCACGGCATACTTTCCCGGGCTTTCCGGGCGTTTTGATACTGAGGACGCTATGCAAGTTTTCCACAAAAACAGCCGGTTGGCACAGTTTCTGGACGCATTACAGTGTAGTCCGAACCTGTAAAAAACAAAACCAGTCCTGATGAAAAATCTATCGGGCCACTTCCTGGCCAAACTTATCGCCTCCATGCCCATCGAAGCGATCCGTAAATCCAGCCTCCAGGCTGCGAAGTATTCGAGGAATCAAAAAAAGCAACTATTTCCGGGCCGGGAGGAAACACTGAACCGGATTTTTATGGTTCGCTACCGAATACAGCATATGTAAACGCGCCGGGGTAAAACCCCCGGGCATGCATACAAGAATTTCAGGGTTTAGGGATTAGGGATGGAGGGGAGCACTTGTATGCTCCTCTCCGCATTTACGTTTGCAAGAAAAAGGCACCACGGGCTTCTGCCGGGTGCCTGCCAGTTGCGTTTGCATGCACGGGATGTTATTAGAAAGTCTTCGTTCCGTCCGGCTGGAAACGATACCGGAACGTGTAGAAACGCTGGTTTCGAAGTTTATCATCATCACTGGCCGTTGCCGCCGGTGTTACACCACCCCTGTAATAGTTCAGGATTTCAAGCTTGGCATATTTCCCTGTTGCCGTCCGGATCACGAGTACGCGACCAGGCACCGGCGTTACCAGGTTCACGGGCGCGTTATACACATACCAGCCCCGGTTGCTTCCCGTTGGTATGGCATAGGAGGATGGCGCATTGTCTACCCTGAATACGGAATCCGCCGGTATGGTGAGCAGGTCGTCAAACAATCCTATAAATACGAAAGCACCACCCTGTCCAGGGCCACTGTTACCGCTATTGGTAATAATCGTGGTGCCACGGAACCCGATGTCCCACTTGTTCGTGGCAGAATCAGACGATGGTACCACGGTATTTCGCTCGAGGCTGAAAAATGTAAACTTGCCAGAGCCATAGGGCTGACCGCTGGGCGCGATGCCTAGAATAGTATCGGCAACGATATTCGATGCCGTAACGGTTTGAATGGGCTGGTTGGTGTTGCCGCTGTTATCGTCCTTGCTGCATGCGTACGTCCCCAACAGGGCGATTCCCAGTACTGCGACGGTCATTGTCTTCATCTTCATGTCTGTATTTTTTATTTTGTTTTTGAACGGTTTCTGATTTTTCCGAAATCTGCGGAAAGGGTTATATAGGGATTGATCCCGGGCTGTCCGGGCAGGTTCACTTCATCCGTGTAGTTGAACAGGTTGTCGATACCCGCCATCACCCGCAAACCTGGCAGGACCGTGTATCCACCGCTGATGTTTACGAGTGCAAACCCCTCTGCGAATTCATCATCCCGGTTGATGATGCCGTTTCCATCGAGGTCCGTGGTACCCCAGCCGCTGCGGTAGACGATGCGCGCCGATGCGAACCATTTCTCCGAAGAAGGATTATAGAAGAACTTCAGGTTTGCCATATGTTTGGAACGCCCCGGCAGCCCGGCATAATCGCTTCTTGTGAGCCGCGATGAAACACCTGTCTGCTCATCCCTCTTGAATACCTGCCCGGCATCGATCTGCTCCAGCACCGCCTTGTCTGCCGTAGACAGGAATTGGTAACCGCCGGAAACGTCCAGGTATTTCCAGAACTTCCACCCGGCTTCCACATCAAAGCCCTGCGTAAAAGCTTCGCTGATATTCAGATAGCTGAATATCTGGCCTCCATTGGTTTTGAAAGCGATGATATCCGTGAGGATCAGGTTGCTGATATCGTTTCGAAAAATATTCAATTGCACCCTGCCACTGCTTCCATAGCGGTATTGGATACCGGCATTGAGGCCCGTGGAGGTCTCCGGTTTCAGATCGGCCAGCTTTTCAAAGGCCGGCATCAACTGGTCGATCTGCCCGGCCGACTGCAGGGCAAGTACCTCGTCCTTCGCCACCAGGGACCCGAATACGGAATAGCTGCCCGCCGCCACATTGGTGAAGTTGAGATAGAGCTGGCGGAAATCCGGTGCTTTAAAGCCGCGCCCGGCAGAGCCGGTGAGCGACCAACTTTCGTTTATACGGTACTGTAAGGAAAGCTTGGGGCTCCACACGGAGGCATAAGCCTGGTTGGCATCAAACCGCAAACCGGCGATCAGGGTGAGCCGTTCAACCGGTCTCCATTCCTGCTGGAAGAAAACATACCCTACCTGGTTGGCGCGCCGGGTAGACAGGCTGTCGTACCGGTTGGAAGCCACGTATTCCTTGATAAAACCTCCCCCCACATTCGTCTCCAGCTTTTCTGAAATATGGATATCGGTCTGGTTCTCGATGCGGTAGAAATCCTGCCTGAACTGGTCATCATACCCCTGCACCAGGTTCTTCACTTCCAAGGCCTGCTGGCTCCGGAACTGGGAAAGATACCCCCTGAAACTGGTCTTCAGGCGCTGGTTGAAGCGATATGAATACGAAGGCAGGATGTTCAGATCCTGGTTGGTTTCCCGACCCTTGGACACCACCACCGTACCCAGGTTCTGCACAGCGATGCTGTTTTGAATTTGTTCCTTCGCATACCGGAGGTCCAGGTTAAAGCGACTGTTCTCGTTAAACTGGTAGGCCAGGTTACCTTGCCCCGTGAAACGCCAGAAAGGTTCAACGGTCTTAGTCAGTGAATTGGGCTTTAGGCTGTAACCCTGCGAGCTGTTGTGGTTGACAAAACCGCCGGCGGTCAACTTGCCAGACCGGATGGTACCGTTCAGGGACGCGTCAATGGTCTGGAACCGGCCATACCGGAGATCCGCCTGTAGTTTGCGCCCGGTGGCCTGGTCTGTAATGATATTGATCACGCCGCCCAGGGCCTCACTTCCGTAAAGGCTCGAGGAAGGGCCCTTGACAATTTCGATCCTTCGGATATTCCCCACGGCCACGCGGGAAAGGTCAAGCACGCCGCCCGTACGGCCGATCAAAGGTTCCCCGTTCAACAGGATCAGGGTGTAATCAGGCGACAATCCCTGCATCTGTACACCCCTTCCAAAACTCTGTGTAATGAAAAGACCGGTTTGCTCACCCAGGATATCGTGCAAACGCAACGAACCGCTCTGGCGGATGGTTTTCTGCGCGATGAGGGTCGTGGGAACCGTTACATTGCTCAATTTTCGCTCCGATCGGGTGGCCGTTACCACCACCTCTTCCAACTGCCTGTCAAACATCGTATCCACCGGCTTTTGCTGGGCCGCCACGTTGATGAAGATCAGGCTGAAAAGAAGGATAAAGCAGGTTCGCATGAATGATTCAGGTTCTCAGGCTGCACAAAGGTGCAAAGCGATACGCCGGATTCCATCATGGAATTGTCAGAAATCAAAACCTGCCCGTCATTTGACAATCGCATGACAGGCAGGTGCGGGTGTATTATCCCGGTGATGATTAGCCGAAATACTTGTTCAGAATTTCGCCCCGAAAGACAGGAAGAATCCGCGACCGTCTGCGGGCAGAATCCCCGGCCCGGGGTATCCCCCCGCCCGGCGGGTGAAATAAGCCACATCACCCAGGTTGTTCACGCCAGCGCGGATATTGAAGGCACCGGAAATCGTGTACGTGGCTGTCATGTCCACCACGGTATAGGCCGGTATCAGGCCTGTCTGCCCGTTGGCGGAAGGCGTCACGGTGTTGTTCGCGTCCGCGTACACTTCGGACGTGTGGCTTAGCTGTGTGGTCAGCAGGAGTCCTTTATACTGCAGGCTGAGGCCAGCGCGCAGAACATGCAGGGGCGCGTTCTCCACTTTCTTGTTCCTGTAGTTTGTTTCCACCAGGTCGTTACCCACTTTGCTCACCAGGACGAGATTCCCGTAACGGGCATCCGAATACGCATAGGAAGTGAACAAACTGACATCGTAATTCTTTTTCCCTTCGGCGAATGCCTTCACCGGGCTGAACTCCACGACACCTTCAAAACCCTTGCTGCTGCTGTTTCCTACGTTGGTGGTGAGGTTGTAAAAGCTGCCGTCCTGGCGTTGTTGGGTAACGGTGCCGATCCGGTTATTGTACTGCAGGTAGAAGATGCTCAAGTCCATAAAAAGATAATTCTTCAACCGGCCCCTTATGCCCAGGTCAGCATTGTATCCCCTCGCATCGCTGAGGTTCGGATCGATCTCCACGGTGGTGGGCGGTGCGGTGAGATCCGCAAACTGCATCGGGCGATATGCCTGTGTAATGTTGGCATAGGCTTCCACCTGCTTATTGATATGGTATTCGGCACCCACGCCTGCCAGGAAGAAGCCACGGTTTTTTTGCTGGTCCTGCAGCATGATGGGATTACCGGACGCATCTACACCGTTCATACCGGACGCTTCTGCCAGGATGTACTCATAGCGGACCCCGGGCACAACCAGGAACCGGTCCGAAAGGCGAAAGATATTTTCAGCAAACACGGCGGCGTTTCCACTCTGGTAGTCGATATCCCTGGGCCAAACAGGATCCACCCGATCGATCGTGTACTCGCTGCCGGTAGTTCCCTTTCCGTCCCGGTAACGGAACGTATTCCCGCTGAACAGCCGGACGCCGCCGGAGAAGGAATGTTCCCTGCCGAGCCAGGCATAGTCCCCCAGGTAACGGGCTTCAAAACCGATATTGCGGTATTGGTCGATATCCACCGTTCGGTTATTGTACTCGCCGGTGGCCGGATTAATGGAGTCTTTCACGTTCATGGTCCTCAGGTAGCCCACGCTGTTGCGGTCGCCCATCATCCCAAACAGTTTCATGTTCAGCCGGTGCTTGTCGTCAAACCGGAAATTCCCGATCAGCGCGGCGGTGGTCCAGGTAATGTCAAACCAGTTC
>JALOMP010000335.1 GCA_025455365.1 Chitinophagaceae bacterium
TATCGAGCAGATGAAAAAGGAGGCCCAGTCTGTTGACGGCGAAACAGTCATCATGACATTTCACCCGCATCCGAGGAAGGTGGTCCCCGGCCGGGAAGACGGTATCCGGCTGCTGACCACGATGGAAGAAAGAATCATGCTTTTGGGTCGTATGGGCATCGACCACCTGGTGGTGATCCCCTTCACGGAGGCCTTTGCTTCCATGGACGCAAAGGCATATGTCCGGGATTTTCTCGTGGAGAAATTTCATCCGCATACGATTATCATCGGGTATGACCACCGTTTTGGAAAAGACAGGACTGGCGACTACCATCTCCTGGAAGAATTGGCTCCCCTATACCGGTATCGGGTCAGGGAAATCGATGCCCAGTTGCTGGATGAAGTGTCTATCAGTTCCACCAGGATCCGCGATGCCTTGCACAGGGGCGATGTTTCAACCGCCACGGATCTGCTGGGTTACCCCTATTTTTTTGAAGGCGTTGTGGTGGAAGGGGATAAACGCGGCCGGACCATCGGGTATCCCACTGCCAACCTTGAACTGACAGATCCGGAAAAGCTACTGCCTGGAAACGGCGTCTATGCGGTGCAGGTAGAGATTAAGGATGGTGAATTTTCCGGGAAGTCATTTGGCGGCATGATGAATATCGGTGTGCGGCCAACCGTCGACGGCCGTTCCGTCCGGACCGAAATACATCTCTTTGACTTTGACGGAATCATTTACGGGAATACACTTCATGTGCAGTTGAGACACTATATCCGTGGCGAGGAAAAATTCAGTAGCCTGGATGCGCTGCAGTTGCAATTGTCCAGGGATAAGCAAGTGGCATTGACCCTGCTCCAACCCTAACGCATCATCTTAATCACCATTTCCTTCATGAGCTGGGCATCGCTGGTTCCAGGATCATTGATACCAATGCTTCTCAGGTTATATTCATGTAGTAAGAGGAGCGCGCGCGTCACCCCACCATATTCATATTTGCGGGCGGCCGTTATATAGTCTTTCACGAAAAAGGGATTTACACCCAATGCAGAGGCAATGGATTTCTCATCCTTCGACTCCACCCCATACAGCATAAAGACCTTGGCGAAAAAACCATAGAGGCTCGGAAGCAGCAACTGGTTGGGACCTGCCTTCGGGTTGGCTTCGAAATAATTCAGGATGCGAATGGCCTTGTAAAGATCCTTCTGGGCGAGTGCATCATTCAGTTCAAAAACATTATACTCCTTGCTGATTCCAACGAAACGTTCGATATCATCCTCGGAGATGTTTGTCCTGCCGGACAGGTTTACAATCATCTTATCCACTTCATTGACCAAACGGCTCAGGTCGTTTCCAATATGATCAATCAGCAATGCCAGCGCCTTCTGTGAAATCGTGTACCCGCGCGACTGTATCCGGGCATTGGTCCACTCGGGAAGCTGGTTGTCATACATTTTTTTGGTGGTAACCAGTTCCCCCTTTTGCTTGAGAAGCTTGGCAAATTTACCCCGGCCATCCACCTTCTTGTCTTTAAAGGACACCACGAAAACGGTGGTGTCAAGCGGATGCTCGATATAGGCTTCCAGGTGCTTTTCAATATCTTTCATTTGCTGGCCTTCCTTAAGCAATACCACCTGCCTTTCGGCAAACATGGGGTACCGCCGACAGGCATTGATTACGTCGGCCCATTGGGCATCTTTCCCGTAAAAGACGGTCAGGTTGAAACCGGCCTCCTGTTCAGAAAGGATCCGGTGTTCTGCATAGTTCATCACCTCATCAATAAAATACTCTTCCTCTCCTTCCAGCCAGTAAACGGGTTTAAACTCTTTCCTTTTCCAGGATGCTATAATCTTGTCTGTCACGGAATCAGTATTGATCGTTCAACATCAAACCAGGGAAAACCCCTCGCAGGCGCGAAGTTATTGGATTGGGAAATATGATGCTTCTCAGTGAAAAATCTCATTTATGTTGATTTACAACACTTTACAGGAACCCCTAATGGGATTGTGCGGAAATCTTTATGAATCTGGCACGGTTTTGGAATTCTTGGGCAACCAGAAGGACTTCCTGTCCGAACTAGCTGAGAATGAATGGAGAAAGGGTAGGAAGTGTTTCTTACAAAAAGCATTGGCTATTTTAAAAACCAACATTTCAATATTAAATCTCCAATTATGAGTTCCACCAATTTTCCTTCTGCCACTCCTCCGGCACAAGAACCGAAAAAAGATAACAGGGGCCTGATATATGGCGTACTGATTGCCGCCCTCCTGGGTACCTGGGGCTATATCATTTACGATAAAAGCCGCACAAAGGAAGTAATCCAGCAAAAAGACGTTCAATACGCCGCCCTGGATTCCTCCAAGAATATGATCACCAAGGAATATGAAGACGCCCTCCTCCGTCTTGACGCCATGACATCCAGCAATACCCGCCTGGACAGCCTGGTGAAGAGCAAGGACCAGGAACTGGAAAACCTGAAAGGCCGTATCAAGGGCCTGGTGAACAAGCAAAATGCCACTGCGGCCGATCTGAAAGAAGCCCGCTCCCTGATCAGCGAGCTGAACGGCAAGATCGATGGTTACCTGGTTGAAATCCAGCGTCTGCAGGCTGAAAATCAGCAACTGACCCAGGATAAGCAAACCCTGACCACGCAGAAAGCAGAACTGGAAACCAACCTGGCCACCACTACAACGGAAAAGAAAGCCGCTGAAGAGAAAGTGGATATTGGCTCCACGCTCCATGCGTCAAACTTCAAGATCAATGCCGTGAATGTGAAAGGCAGCGGTAAAGAGAAGAATACGTCTACCGCCAAGCGCGCCGACAAGTTCCGCATTTCCTTCGACCTGGATGAGAACCTCATCGCCCCCAGCGGAAATAAAGACCTGTACATCGTTGTTACCGATCCGGCAGGAAAGGTTGTGAGCGAGCAGGGACTTAACTCCGGAAGCTTCACTACCCGTAAGGACGGCGAAAAGCAGTTTACCAACAAAGTATCTGTTGACTATGAGCAAGGCGCAAAGAAGAATGTAAGCTTTGATCTTCAGCAGGGCGACAAGTACCAGCCGGGCAACTACAAGGTAGAAGTTTATCACAATGGTTTCAAGATCGGCGAAAACACCGTTTCCCTGAAGAAGGGCGGCCTGTTCAGCTAAGCTTGTACCCAAACATCACAAATAGAAAAGCCCGGATCTTGTATCCGGGCTTTTTATTGGCACCTACAGGCGGTATACAATACGGTTGAATCACACAGGGGATCTAACTGTCACGCTTCTTGCTTTTCCCCAGAAGGA
>JALOMP010000002.1 GCA_025455365.1 Chitinophagaceae bacterium
GAAAGGATGGATCGACTACGTGGCACCCCAGTTGTACTGGGAGTTCAGCCACCCCAACGCGCCTTTCCAGCCACTGCTGGACTGGTGGAGCAGGAATTCCTACGGCAAGGCATGCTATATCGGGTTGGGGTACTACAAGGCAGGCATCAATGCCACCTGGCGGGATCGAACGCTGATCCCCCGGCAGCTGGCAGCCATCCGGCAAACTCCCAACGTGCATGGTGCCGTATATTTCAGCAGCAAGTCATTCCAGGGAAACCCGCTGGGATGGAATGATTCCCTGAAATCAAACTATTACAAATATCCGGCCCTGATACCAGCCATGCCGTGGATTCCCGGCAACAGGCCCCCCGCCCCCAGGATCCTGGCGGTAACGCAAACGGACAAACGAAAATTGACCTGCCAGGTGGCTCCAGCTTCAAGTCCGGGGGAATCCATCCGGTTGCTCGCGGTCTACCGGCAGACGGATGGAGCACCAGGTTCCCGGGAAGCCATCCTGGTGCAGACCCTTCCATTCCAGGATACCCTGGAGGTGATTATAGACCTTCCGGAAGACTCCCGTCAGAACCTGGTCTATTTTACCTATGTCAGTCATACCAATACGGAGTCCGACCCGGCAGAAGCCCCGCAGTCAAGGATGGTGATCCGGAAGGAAAAGGATGGTGCCTGGCAATGGAAGATCGCTGCGGATTAACGGCTACTTGCCCCTGATCAGCAATACCCCCGCCACCAGCAATACAAAGCCCAGCATTTTCGTCCAGCTGACAGGGTTCACGGGAATTCCCAGCCATCCGTAATGGTCCATCAGGACGCTCATGATCAGTTGCCCGCTTACGATCAGGGCGAATGCCAGGCCCGCACCCAGCCTCGGAATCAGTACAATGATCCCGGTTACATAAACGGCGCCGATCAGTCCCCCTACCCAGTGATACCATTGTGTTTCCCGGGCAAGGGTTGCATTGAAACCCGCCCGGATGGAAAATGCATAGATCAACAGGGCGATGGTACCCGTGAGAAATGAAATGGTAGCCCCAATTACCGGGTGACCGAAAGTCCGCATCAGCTTGCCGTTGAGGGCCGCCTGGATCGGCAGGATCGCGCCCATGACCAGGGTCAGGAGCATCAGGATTGTTTTTTGCATGTTGGCTGCTGGATTTAAATGTGGATGATCAGGCCGGCCATGTCCCTCATTGATTCTTGCCCTCCAACCTGTTGACATAGTCGAGGCTGCCCAGCCTGAACCTGAATGCGATGCCGCTGGACTTCTCCAGCTTCCATTCCTGTTTGCAAACCAGCCCCAGCCGGTCCGCATAAAAGGACGGCGGAATGGCCGCCCCTTGGCTTACACGGATTGCCTGCGGAACCGTCGGCATGCCTGCAGCATCAGCGGAACGGGGCTGCACAAAGTTTTTTTGTGCAAATATGTTATTGTATAAACCATTGAATAACAATGTTATAATAATAATTAAAAATCCTTTGTACATGTTATCTGGATTTATTTGTAAATTTAGGCTTGATTTTTGTGGCAAAGAGCGATTTTTTTCGTTCCAAGAAGTACTGATTATATAACCATGGCCCTTCACCAGAGTTTACAGCAAAAGTTACTGCAGAAACTGTCGCCACAGCAAATTCAGCTGATGAAATTGCTGCAGGTGCCCACGGCCAATCTTGAGGAGCGTATTAAGGAGGAGATGGAAGAGAACCCGGCGCTTGAACAGTCTGAAGAAGGGCATGAAGAAAATTACGAGGACGACCAGGGCGATGAATTTGAGGGGTCTGATGATGAGGATTATGAAATGGATGGCAGTGAGGATGAATATGGGAATATCGATATTTCCGAATACGTGCATGACGAGGATGAAGTGGGGGATTATCGTCTGAGGGATGAACATTACCCTGAATTGGAAGAAGGGAAGACCATGCCCCACCGGGTGGAAACCAGTTTTCACGAGTCTTTGCTGGAACAGCTGGGGCTGATGAACCTCAGTGAACACGAACTTCGGGTAGCCGAACAGGTGATTGGCAGTATTGACGACGATGGGTACCTGCGCAGGGAAACGACGGCCATTGTGGATGATCTTGCTTTCCGGCAGAATATTCAGACATCCGCCCAGGAGGTGGAATTATTGATTCGCAGGATACAGCTGTTTGATCCGCCCGGCATCGCCGCCCGCAACCTGCAGGAGTGCCTCCTGTTACAGTTGTATCGCAAGCAGGACACGGTCAGGGACGTTGCCGTGGACTGGGCCATTGAGATCCTGGAACACTATTTTGAGGAGTTTACCAAGAAGCATTACGAGAAGATACAGAAGGGCCTCAACCTGTCTGACGAGGATATCAGGGATGCGGTGGGACAGATCATCAAACTGAACCCCAAGCCCGGCGGCAACGTGGGCGAGACAAACAAAGGGGAAACCTATGTAATCCCGGATTTCTTCATATACAACAACAACGGGAAGCTGGAGCTTTCCCTGAATTCAAAGAATGCGCCGGATTTACGGATCAGCGAAGGATATCGGGATATGCTGAGGGATTATGAGAAAGGCAGCAAGAAGGATAAGCGACAAAAGGAAGCGGTCCTGTTCATCAAGCAGAAAATTGATGCGGCCAAGTGGTTTATAGACGCGATCAAACAGCGCCAGAATACCCTGATGCTTACCATGCAGGCCATCCTGGACCACCAGCAAGAATTCTTTTTCACGGGTGACGAGACCACCCTTAAGCCCATGATCCTGAAAGACATCGCTGAAGTGACCAACCTGGACATTTCCACGGTAAGCCGTGTGGCCAACAGCAAATTCGTGCAGACGGAATTCGGCACCTACCGGTTGAAGTTTTTCTTCAGTGAATCCCTGAGTACGGAAAGCGGTGAGGAGGTTTCAACCCGCGAGGTAAAGAAGATCCTCAGCAACTTTGTGGAGGGGGAAAATAAAAAGAAGCCCCTGAGTGATGAGAAATTGACGGACATGCTTCAGGAAAAAGGATATAATATTGCACGGCGAACAGTGGCCAAATACAGGGAACAACTGAACATTCCCGTTGCCCGATTGCGGAAAGCGCTATAATCCCATGAGCTTACCATCCTCCCAACCTGTGTTCAATGCGCCTTTCAGGTTCTTTGCGCAGTTCGTTTCCATCATTTTCCACCCTTTGTTTATGGGGGTATGGATGATGGCTTACATCACCTACCTGCACCCCACACTTTTTATCGCCGTTTCCGGTCAGAGCCGCTTGTTGAAGTTTGTCACATTCCTCAACAACAACCTGGTTTTCCCTTTGCTGGTGGTATTTCTCCTGAAGGGACTCGGGTTCAGCCAGTCTGTACTCCTTCGAACCCAGAAGGAAAGGATTGTGCCGTATGTGGCTTCCAGTATCTTTTTTTTCTGGACCTGGAATGTGTTCAACCACCAGCCGGATGCTCCGCAGGTACTTCGGGACATGTGCCAGGGTATTTTCTTTGCCACCTCCGCGGCATTGATGCTGAATAGCTTTTTCAAGATCAGTATGCACGCGATCGGAATGGGTGGCCTGGTTGGTTTAATGCTGGTCATCGCCCTTAGCGGGCAGGCTTATTCGCCCTGGCCAATGGCAGCGGGCATATTCCTGGCAGGACTGGTTTCCTCCGCGAGACTGATGGTGTCTGACCATCATCCCTTTGATATTCTCTCCGGCCTGGTGCTGGGATTCCTGGCGCAACTCATCGCCTGGTATCTATAAAAAAAATAAGCCCAGTCTCCGTAGCAGACTGGACTTTACCTAACCATGGTTAAATCCCACCTTAACCATTGAGAATTTTGGAATTGCTCAGGTATTTTTTATCCGGAAAGTATACAAAGAGTACGTTCCCGTTTTTGATATGATCTATGATTTGACGGTTGACTTTCCCTGGCAATGCAGGACAACCGTAACTCCTTCCCAGGTATCCTTTCCTGCTGATGACATCCTCGTTGGCATAGTCCGCGGCATGCATGACGATGGCGCGGGACATGGCCTGGTCGTTGTATCCTTTTTCCAATCCATCCAGTTTCAGCGAGTAGCCGTTAGATCCCTGGTAAGTTCCCCTTGTAACGTAGAAGCCAAGACTGCTTTTATGTGAGCGGGGCTGGTTGGAAAAACTGCGTGCAAATTCTTCACCCGTACCGCGTCCGTGGGCTACCACAGAATGGAAAAGCACATCCTGCGATTTAAGATCAATCACAACCAGCCTTTTCTGGCGGGATGACTTGCTGAAATCCACGATCGTAAGGATGCTGTCTGGGCTGATTTGACCTTCCCGGCTGAGTTTGTCAAAACCCTTCATGGCCATTTCAAACACGGGGCGTGAAACACCGAAATTTTCCAATCCCGCAGCGGCATAAAACAGGTCTGCTGCTGAAATGGACTTGGCCACACTTAAACCAGGGGTAAAACGGAAGACGTTTTCGTATGAAAGCTTATCCACCGGGAGGTTTGCTTTCTTGCCTGCGATCATCATGGGTGCAAGTATGATGGCAGCTGCTATGATGAGCCGGGGTACGGACGTTTTCATGGATTGGGTCTTCACGGATGACCTGCTAAAAACGAGCTTCCTCATGTGATATTGCCTTTTTAAAATGAAAAAACCAACCCGTTTGAATAGTTAGTTGGTTATAATAATTTTCTACCGGATAATCAGTACTCGTATTCTCAAAAGCGCACAAAAATAGCCAAGTTATCCCTGTCCGGAGGCACAAATAGTCGCAACAGCTATGATACAGCCCTTTCCGGGCATCCCGGAAAATGCCTCGCAATTTGGGCTAATGAATTGATCAACAGGAGAATATACACAGCAACAAAAAAAACGGGGGTTGTAGCCCCTGTTTTTACATGCAGGGTTTAACATTTTGTTTTACCTGGCATTAACCATTTGCGGATCGCAATAAAAGAGCTTCCTGATAATTTCATAATATGTTTTTTCATTGTATATTCACATTGTACAATCCGTCCACCCTTATACAAACCTCCCGGAATTTTTAGGAATTCCTGACTTTTGCTCAATACCTCTCATTCCAGCTCAACCACCCAGACCGGGTGGTTTCGAACCCTGATTAGCGGCCCTTACCTGCTTACCTCCACACAAACAGCATCCTTTATCCGGGGAATTCCATCCTTTTAATCATTACTAAACGCTTTGAGAAATGAATTGTGAATCCATGTTTGCAATAGCAGGCAAACTGTGTACCCCTAACCTTATGTTTACACTTTTACGACGTTGTATCATCTGGATGATACCCGCCATGCTGGCATGCGTCCAGTTACAGGCCCAGAACCCCATTGCCAATGAAAATGCCCTGCCTGGCAACCCCCAGTGGGAATGGGATGTGTCCGCTTCGGGTGATCCAAGCATCCAGGGTTTTTCCACGGACATGAGTGTCAATAAGGGCAATACCGTCCGGTTCAAAGTCAGGATTACAGGGACCAACAAGAACTTCAGCATACGCATTTACAGGCTAGGATATTACCAGGGCAATGGCGCAAGGCTGATTGCCAACCTTGGTACGGTTACAGGAACCTCACAGCCAAGTCCAAACGTAGATGCCAGCATTGGGCTCATGGATTACGGAAACTGGTCCGTCACCGCATCCTGGCAGGTTCCCTCCAACGCGGTCACCGGTATCTATATCGCCCTGTTGCAAAGGCAGGATAACGGCGGTTCCAGCCATATCTATTTCATCGTACGCGATGACGGATCCAGCGCGCCCATATTATTTAAAACATCAGATGCCACCTGGCAGGCATATAACAGTTACGGGGGATACAGTTTTTATGGCGGCAGCACCGGTAACATATCCGGTAGGGCAGATAAACTGAGTTACAACCGGCCGTTTAATACGCGCAGTGTTAAACCCGAATGTTTCCTGTTCAACGCCGAGTATCCCATGTTGCGCTGGCTGGAAAGGAATGGGTACGATATGGCTTATGTCACGGATGTAGACCTGGAACGAACCACCACACCCATCACCACCGCAAACCGGCAGGTGTTGCTTTCCGTGGGTCATGACGAATACTGGTCGCAGAACATGCGCAACGTCTATGAGAATGCTCGCAACGCGGGTGTGCACCTGGCATTTTTCAGTGGTAATGAAGTGTATTGGAAAACGCGTTGGGAGAATAATAACCGTACGCTGGTTTGTTACAAGGAAGGATACAATGGCCAGGGCGAGTACAACTGCGGAGGCAATTGTGACCCAGTGGGAGGGGTATGGACGGGACGCTGGCGAAACGGGTGCGAGTTTGGGGAAGATGGCTGTCGCCCCGAGAATGCACTCACCGGCCAGCTCAGCTGGACGGAGTCTTCCCTTGCCATGCAGGTGCCATCTGATTACAAAAATCTACCCTTCTGGCGCAACACCAGTATTGCGAACCTCCAGCCGGGCCAGGTGGCTACGCTCACAGACCAGACCCTGGGCTACGAATGGAATTATGAACAGAGTGATTATGCCTGGGCGAACCCGCAGGGTAGGGTTACCATGTCCAGAACCACTTTTAATGGCATGACCCATATGCTGTCCCTGTATACGCACAGCAGCGGTGCCATCGTTTTCGGGGCCGGTACGGTACAGTGGTCCTGGGGTCTGGATGATGTGCATGACCGGGGAAACCCGGCTCCTTCGAGGGATATGCAGCAGGCCACCGCCAACCTGTTTATAGACATGGGGGTTCTGCCGGCCACACCACAGGAAGACCTGGTGGTACCTGCTCCCCCGAGCCCGCCTTCCGGTACTAATTATGCGATTTTCACCAACCAGCTGCCCACCAACCAGAACCAGCGTGACAATACCTTGGGCATCGTGGTAGGGACCCGATTCAGATCCAATACTGCCGGCTCTGTCACCGCCTTCCGTTTTTATAAAGGCGCCGGAAATACCGGCACGCATATTGGCCAGCTGTGGACCAATACCGGTACACTGCTCGGACAAGCCACTTTCACCAACGAAACGGCTTCCGGCTGGCAACAGGTGAACCTGGCAAACCCGATTTCCATCAGCGCCAATGTCGATTATATCGTGTCTTACCATTCCAGCCAGGGCTATTACAGCACCACCGGCAGGTTCTTCCTGAACAGCGTGGTTAACGGCCCGCTGACCGCTCCGGCGGATGCTACCGGCAGGCGTAATGGTTTGTATAAATATTCAGCAACGCCCATCTTCCCGGATGAGACGTATGAACAGGAAAACTATTTTGTGGATGTGGTGTTCTCTCCACCCGCGCCACAAGATGGAACGCCACCAACCGTAACGTCGATCGCTCCTGCTCAGGGTGCAACAGGGATATCTACCGGCACGTCCGTGACCGCAGACTTCAGTGAAGCACTGGATCCTTCAAGGGTCAATGGCACAAATGCCTTCTTAAGGGCGGGCGCTTCAACTATCGCTGCATCGGTATCATACAGTTCTGCAAGCAACCGGATAACCATCGCACCCAGTTCTTCATTGTCCGGCGGCGTCACGTACACCGTTACCCTGAAGGGAGGCTCAACCGGAATCCGTGATGTTGCCGGTAACGCGCTGGCCAACGACTATACCTGGAGCTTTACCACGGTTTCTGCCCCGGTGCAGTCGGGCACTTGCCCCTGCACGGTATTCAATACTTCGCAGGCGGTACAACCATCCTCATCCATTGCCAAAAACGACGGTTCCCCGTTGAATATCGGGATGAAGTTCATCCCCAGTCAGAATGGATTTGTCACGGCCCTCCGTTTCTATAAGTCCATCAACCACAGCGGTACCCATACGGGCCAGTTGTACAATGCGAACGGCACGCTGCTGGCCAGCGCCGTGTTCACCAATGAAACGGCATCGGGCTGGCAGCAGGTAAACCTGTCCACAGCGGTTGCGGTTACGGCCGGCACCACCTACATCGTGTCTTACCACAGTGCGGAGGGCAATTACAGCACGACGGTGGGATATTTTGACGCGTCCGTGGTGAGTGGCCCGCTGACAGCGCCATCTACGGGTTCCAGCGGTGGTAACGGCTTGTATTTATACGGCGCCACACCGGCGATGCCAGTAAGTAGTTATAATGCCAGTAACTATTGGGTGGATGCCGTGTTCACGGAAAGCACGCAGGGAGACCAGACCGCACCAACGGTCACTTCCACATCGCCTGCTTCCGGCGCTACGGGTGTGTCACAGGGTGTTACCATTTCAGCGTTCTTCAGTGAATCCCTCAGTGCGTCAACGGTTAATGGCACCAATGTCTTTATCAGGAATGGGGCCACAGCCGTACCGGCTACCGTGGGCTACACATCCGGCAGCCAGCAACTGACCCTTGCTCCTTCATCTGCACTGTTGGCCGGCACCACCTATACCGTGACGCTTAAAGGAGGTGCTTCGGGAATAAAGGATGCTGCCGGTAATGCGCTGGCCGCCGATTATACCTGGAGCTTTACCACGGCTACGGTACCGGTGCAGCCAGGAATATGCCCCTGCACGGTATTCAATACTTCGCAGGCGGTACAACCAACCTCATCCGTTGCCAAAAACGATGGTTCCCCGCTGAACATCGGGATGAAGTTCATCCCCAGCCAGAATGGTTTTGTCACAGCCCTCCGTTTCTATAAGTCCATCAACCACAGCGGTACCCATACGGGCCAGTTGTACAATGCGAACGGAACGCTGCTGGCCAGCACCGTGTTCACCAATGAAACGGCATCGGGCTGGCAGCAAGTAAACCTGTCCACACCGGTTGCGGTTACGGCCGGCACCACCTACATCGTGTCTTACCACAGCGCGCAGGGCAATTACAGCACGACGGTGGGATATTTCGACGCGTCCGTGGTGAGCGGCTTGCTGACAGCGCCGTCCACCGGTTCCAGCGGAGGCAATGGGGTGTACCTCTACAGCGCTGCGCCGGCGATGCCAGTGAGTAGTTATAATTCCAGCAACTACTGGGTGGATGTGGTGTTTAATACCACGGTCGCGGGTGCTGCTTCAACGCAACTCAGTGGAACGGCCATGACGGACGAGGAAGCTCCGGCATCAAGGCCCGGCGTGGTCAGGAACCGGAATGCAGATTTTAGTCTCGCGCAGAACATACCGAATCCAGCCAGCGCATTTACAACCATTCGGTACAGCATACCCGAAAGTGGCCGGGTAAGCATCAGCCTGCATGATATGCACGGCAGGCTGGTCAGGCAGATGGTGAATGCGCAGAAGCCGGCAGGCACATACACGGTGGAACTGGATACGCGCACGCTCAGCAAGGGTGTCTACTATTATCAGATGGTAAGCGGAACCCACCATTCCGTAAGACGCCTGGTTATTGAATAGCGTCGTTGAAAGTGAATATTTCTTTCGTTAACACCAGGGTCGGCAATTTTGCCGACCCTGTTTTTTTTTTTGAGGCCTGGTTCAAATCTGATTTTTTATCGCCCCCGCCAGGGCGAACTTAATAAACTGATATACAGTACGTTTTTTTGAGAAGATGCAATTGCTCAACCGGTGCTGGACCTTTTAAACGAACAGGAACTGGCTACATCTGTGAGAAATTTAATATCCCTGCTTGCATTATTGGGGATCGCAGATTATTTTTACGTCCTGTATAGACCACAAACGCTTATCTGCTCCGATCCTGGAGCCCTCTGATTTCCACTATTCCGTTGATAACCAGTTTTGCGCTTTTAATTAATTCGTTACCGTACTGAAATTGGTTATCTATGAGAACATTATGCGTACCCCTGACTGGTTTTGCTATTGCGTGCTGGCGAAGTATCGTTGCTTACAGTACGATGATTCTCCTGTTTTTTTCCTCCCCTGCTGTTTACGGGCAAAATGACATTGTTACCGAGAACCTCAAGCCGGGCGTGAACGCGTCCGTCTGGGACGGGATCTTCAGCTCCGGGGATGGTTCCATCCAGGGTTTTGCCACCGACATGAGCGTGAACAAGGGACAGCGCGTACATTTCAAGATTAATGTAGCAGACGGAACGAACAAGCAGTTTACCATCCAGGTGTACCGCCTGGGTTATTATGGTGGCAACGGCGCCACGCTGGTAGAAGACCTGGGTACCCATACGGGCGTGCAGCAACCGGACCCGCTGGTTGATAACGCAAATGGACTGGTTGATTGCGGTAACTGGTCTGAATCAGCGCATTGGGATATCCCGGCAAACGCCGTATCCGGCATTTACCTCGCCAAACTGACAAGGCTTTCAAATGGTGGATCGAGTCATATCGTGTTTATCGTACGTGACGATGCGAAGAATACAGACCTGCTTTTCAAGACATCCGATGCCACCTGGCAGGCATATAATAATTTCGGCCCGAGTTTATACGGTCCTACTGGTCCCGGTAATCCACTCACCTTTGGCTACTCGAAGGCGAATAAGGTAAGTTATAACAGGCCTTTCTTTACAAGGGATGCCAGGCCCGCAAACTTCCTCTTTAACGCGGAATTTGCCATGCTTCAATGGCTGGAAAGAAATGGTTATGATGTAAAATACGTGACGGATGTTGATTTTGACCGGGACGCCACGCCCATAACACCCGTTAACCACAAGGTAATCCTGTCTGTTGGACATGATGAGTACTGGTCTAAAAACCAGCGAATGAGATTTGAGGCCGCCCGTAACAGTGGCGTGCACCTTGCTTTTTTCAGTGGAAATGAAGTGTATTGGAAAACGCGTTGGGAGAACAGCATAGACGGCTCCGGGCAAACCCACAGGACACTGGTTTGCTATAAGGAAGGTTTGTCTGAGGATATGGGCGAAGTTACCTGCGGGTCCATGAATTGTGATCCGTTGCCGGGAACCTGGACAGGCCTGTGGCGTTTTGGCGGCGAAAAGGATGCGGGCATGCCTGAGAACATGCTGTCCGGGCAGATGAGCTGGATTGAAAGATCTATTCCGCTCCGGGTGCCAAGCCATTACAGGAACCTGCGTTTCTGGAAGAACACTGCCGTTAACACCCTCGCTGATGGCCAGACGGCTGTCCTGGGAACCCAGATACTGGGTTATGAGTTTGACTTCGAACAAGAGAAGTTCCGCGACCTATATCCGAAAGGACGAATCCTGATGTCGAAGACCACCTATGTAGGGGATGGTAACTGCTGTGGTTTCGATGAAATTGAAGACAAATTCGGTACGATGGAACTGCCCCTGGGTAAGAACTATACGCACCATCTTTCGCTGTACAGGCATAGTAGCGGGGCGCTGGTATTTGCAGCCGGAACCATCAACTGGGCATGGGGTCTTGAAGAAACCCATGATGTTACACAGGCCCCGGTGGTACCGGAAATTCAGCAGGCTACCGTAAACGTGCTGGCGGATATGGGCGCGCAACCGGGATCATTGCAAAACGGCCTGGTGCCCGGCATCATGTCAACGGACTTTACAGCGCCCACCATCAACGTTATATCACCGGTTGAAGGAACTCAGGTAGGGCTCGGTAAAGTGATTACGATTACCGGAACTGCCACCGACGCGGACGGCGTAACGGCGGGCGTAGAGGTTTCCATTGATGGTGGAATTACCTGGAAAACGGCGCAGGTAACCAGCACCCTGAACAATACGGTTTCCTGGACATATACTTTTTCTCTTTCCGCGATCGGTAATTTCCCGATACTCATCAGGGGTTTCGATGACTCCGGTAACCTTGGCGAAGCCGGGCCGGCCTTCCCCGGATCCATACTAACGTTGGTGGGTACCTGCCCTTGTTCCGTATTCTCTCCCTCTGATGCCGTTGAGTCGATACCAAGGGACGATGACCCAACACCGCTTACGGTAGGCATGAAATTCAGGACTTCCGTTGACGGGTTTATCCTGGGAGCGAGGTTTTACAAGGATCCCGAGAATACCGGGCTGCATGTGGCCAAACTGTATTCCTCCGGCGGAACCCTGCTTGCATCCGCCACCTATACCAATGAAACGGCTTCGGGCTGGCAGCAGATCAGTTTCAACGCACCGGTTCCGGTAACGGCAAACACTACTTATGTGGTTGCCTACTACAGTACCGAGGGGAAATACAGCCTCTCTACCCAAAACTTTACAAACGGGATTACCAGGGGCCCGATCCGTGCACTGAGCAATGCTGAGTCCGGGGGTAACGGGGTCTATGCCTATGGAGATATTTTCCCGGCTGGCTCTTACATGGCGGGCAACTACCTGGTGGATGCCATCTTTAACACCACCACACAGTGTGCTTTCACGCCTGAATTAACAACCCTGAACCCTGTTTGTGCCGGAGAACCAATTAGCTTGCGGTTATCGGGCGTTTCGGGCACCGGTCCATATTCCCTGCTGCTGAATGGTGTGCCGGTTGACAACATAAACGCGAATGAGACATTCACGGCAGCGCACCTGGTAGCCAACCCAACCACCCTGATTAACGTGAGCATCTGGCCAAGCGGATCCGGCGGCACCGCGTCTTCGGTAACGGAATCCCGTGAAATAGGCCTGCGTTTCAGGTCAAACACGGCCGGCTATGTAAACGCAATAAGGTTCTTTAAATCAGCGGAATCCGGAACGGGAACTTTCTCCGTCAGGTTGTATGATATGGAGAATCCTGGCAGCCCGATTGGTTTTGGAAGCATCACTTTTAATAGTCCTGATCAGTCTGGCTGGCAGGTGGCAACGCTGAATATGCCCGTACTCATTACGGCCAACAAGACCTATTTGGCTTCTTATGTAGCCCCCAACGGCCGCTATACGGAGTCTCCAGGCGCCCTCAGCGTGGCCTATACGAATGGTCCCCTGACAGCCATCGCCAATACCAGTCTTGAGCCCAATGGCTTGTATAAAACAGGCAGCGGAACCGAAGCGCCTTCCATGGAAGAATATCCCGGTGCGGCCATAAACTACTGGGTAGACGTGGTATTCACGGCGGTCAACCAGGTAAGGTTTACGCAGATCGTGGATAAGTGGGGCGTGACCTGCTTCAATACCGCACCCAATTTAAGTACGCTGAACCTCCAACCGGTGAACTGCGCGTTCCTGCCCGTAACCCTGTCGGATTTCAGGATCAGTACACAGGCCGATGATGTTACCCTGCAATGGACAACTGCCAGCGAAAACAATAACCGCGGTTTCGAGGTCCAGCGAAGCACCAATGGTAACCAGTGGACCGCGATCGGGTTCGTAAAGGGAGCTGTCAACAGCCAGGTACAGCGTACATACCAGTACCAGGACAAGGATCTGAAAGAAGGCAGGTATTTCTATCGCCTGAAACAGGTGGATCTGGACGCTAAGTTCACCCATTCAAAGATCCTCCAGGCGGTGATCAATACCGGTAAAGCAGGATTTGGCCTCGGGCAGAACTATCCGAACCCGACCCACGGCAACACGACCATTACCTACACCATACCTCACCGGAGTCATGTACAGATCGCATTGTATGATATGCAGGGAAGACTTGTCAGGCAGATTGTCAATGAAAGCAGGGAGCCCGGGTACTATACCGCAGACCTGGACACGAAGGGTCTGGGCAAAGGGGTCTACCATTATAAAATGACAGCAGGCGAATTCCAGGAAGTGAAGCGATTGCTCGTGAACTAGCCGGGCAGCACATACGAAAAAGGCCGCATGAATATTCATGCGGCCTTTCTTTTACCGGGATGCCCGGAGCCTAAGAACGTTTATAATATTCCAGGATGGTGTCTGCGATAAAGTCAACCTGCTCTTCGGTCAATTCATAAAACAGCGGCAGCCGTAAAAGGCAGTCTGAATACCGGTCGGACTGGGGCAGTGCGCGCCCGTCGTGTTTGTCCCGGTAGAACGGGGAAGCATGCAGGGACAAATAGTGAAACACTGCGTAAATGCCTTTCTCCTTCAGCAGCGTAATGAGCCCGATTCTTTCCTCGAGTGTCTTGCACACCAGGTAAAACATGTGGGCATTGTTGGTGGCGAAATACGGTATGTAAGGAAGCTGTATCAGACCTTTTTCTTCGAGCGGCCTCAGCGCTTTGTAATACCTGTCCCACAGTGTCTTCCGGCGTCCCTGGATTTCTTCGAGGTTTTCCAGTTGTGCATAGAGGAATGCGGCAATAATATCCGAGGGCAGAAATGAACTTCCCATGTCCACCCATCCGTACTTGTCCACTTCGCCGCGGAAAAAGGCAGAACGATTGGTTCCTTTCTCGCGAATGATCTCCGCCCTCAGTACGAATCGATCGTCATTCACGGCCAGCATGCCGCCTTCACCAGCCATGATGTTTTTTGTTTCATGGAAGGAAAACGCTGCCATCGTTCCGATACTGCCCAGCGGACGTCCTTTGTAGTAGGAATCAATTGCCTGGGCCGCATCTTCGATGATAAAAAGATTGTGACGCTTTGCCAGGTCCAGCAGCGGATCCATGTCTACGGCTATCCCTGCATAGTGTACCGGGACGATCGCTTTTGTTTTGGGTGTTATAAGGCTTTCCACCTGGGTAACATCCATATTCGGGTTATAGTCCGTGCTGTCTGCGAAGACCAGTTTGGCGCCCCGAAGTACGAAAGCATTTGCGGTGGACACAAAAGTGTAGGAAGGCATGATGACCTCATCACCCGGTTGAATATTGATCAGCAATGCGGCCATTTCAAGGGCGTCCGTGCAGGAAGTTGTGAGCAGCGTCTTTTTGAAGCCGAACTTTCCTTCGAAGAGGGCATGGCATTTTTTGGTAAATACGCCGTCACCGGAGATCTTTCCAGATAGTACAGCCTGGTATATGTAATGTCCTTCTTTGCCTGTCAGGTAGGGTTTGTTGAATGGGATATTCATTTTTGAATATTGGATTATAACCAGAAATGATAGTAATATAATTTTTTATCGAGGTGGAATCCACTGCCGGTGTAGAGTTTGACGGCGGCTTCGTTGATACCCTGTGTCACAACCTGCACTTCCTGGTATCCTTTTTTTCGGAAATAGGCTTCTGCGGCCGCCATCAGTTTTTTTCCAATGCCCTGTCCGCGGGCGAGACCTGAAACAGCCACCAGTCCAATATCACCCCTGCCATTTTTTTCACCGAGCGTAACCATTCCCAGGATGCGGTCCTGGTCTTCATACACCAGTATTTCCTGGGCGATCTCCTTGCGCACTGATTTTTCAATCCAGATCCGGTACAGTATCTGGTATTCGTTGTGCACAAAACGGGGATCCACCTTGAACCGGGAATAAAGGCCGCTGTCTAAAGCGAGCTGAAGCAAATCTTCCGATACAACCGGCAGCGCGTACGAATGGATATGCGGGTCTGCCGCACTTTCAGACGCAGCATCCAGTTTTTTGACAAAGGTTAGTTTTTCATCTGCCAGGATGCCGTCAAACGAATGTAATATGCCGGTGTCTGACACTGGCTTCTGCGCAGGAAAATAGACCAGGCAAAAGCCTTCCTTTTTCATCTCACGCAGTAAAGCGCATAAAGCCGCCTCGGGCAGATTGGAGACATTGATCGCGGCGGTGGGTATGCCAAAAGTCTGGCTGTCCCATTCCAGTTTTTTATAGAGTAGTTGGCCGATCATTCAGCATTGATTTTTTCGCTAATAATATAAATGGGCCTGTTTTTGATACCCTCAAAGGATTTGCCCACATACAGACCTACGATGCCAAGCAACATGATGAGAATACCGCTTAAGAGCCAGATCGATACAATCAGGCTCGCATAACCCAGCACTTCAATCTCTCCCCGGTAGGCGCGAATGGCTGTGATGATGGCGAATATGAATGACATCGTGGAAATCAGGAAGCCAAGTTTGACGGTTATTTTAATCGGCTTGTCGGATGATGCCAGGATGATGTCCGTGGCCAGCCGGAAAAGCCGCTTGAAATTATAATTCGATGACCCGATTTCCCTTGCCCCGTGTTCCACCGGTATGGTGGTTTTCCGAAAACCTACCCAGTTAACCATAGAAGGAAAATACCGGATGGGTTCCCGTAGCTGTTTCATGGCATCCACTGCCTTTCGGTTGTAAATGCCGAAATTTGCGATGCTGGCATCCTGCTTAACCCCTGTCAGGTAGCTCAGGACACGGTAGAATGAACGGGAAAGGAATTTTTTAATGAATGAATCCTTTCGCTCTGCACGTTGCGCCAGTACGATATCATAACCCTCACGCGCCCGCGCAATGAGGTTTTTTATTTCAGAAGGCTTATCCTGGAGATCACAGTCCATCACCACGATCCACTCCCCACAAGCCGCGTCCAGCCCGGCCGTAATGGCATAGTGCTGGCCGAAATTTCTGCTGAGTTTCAAAGCTTTAACGCGCTTGTCCCCTTGGGCGATCTCTACCATACGCTCCCATGAACGGTCCGGACTGCCATCATCCACCAACACGATCTCAAAATCATGGGTGATAGGGCCTACTTCCTCAATGATTTTTTCAACCAATTGATCTACAATGCCTTCGGCACGGTACACCGGAGAAACGATGGACAGTAAAGGTGATTTCAGGGTCATTTATCAAAACGGGTTTTCAGTTGACGGTGGAAAAACCAGGCTCCGTTTTTTTATTCAATGAATTGGTAATGAACAGAATAATATAACGAGCAAATTAATACTTTTAGTGTGGAGGACACAGATTCTGTACGCGCAGGAGCATGGCCGTCCCATTATTCAGGCTTTTCGAACCCGATTTCGCATTTTTCAGGTAAAAAAAAATAACCTGGGAAGTCCTTTCTAGGAAAATATGTACCAACACAACTTCTTCCTGTCGTTTCTATTGCGATTTACATGCTTGACCTGTTTTGGGATCGGTTCCACCACCGTATTTGGTCAAAGGGACTCCCTGGTGATGAAAAACGGGGATATTCTTGTGGGCGAGATCAAGAACATGACCAAGGGTGTCCTGACCCTGGAAACGGTTTACTCCGATAAGGATTTTGCGGTGGAGTGGGTGAATGTACGGGAAGCCTATGCAAGGTCAAGATTCCTGCTGTTGCTATCTGACGGCCGGCGTATCACTGGCAGGTTTTTTACAGACAATGAAAACAACCGGATGGTTATCATGGACCAGGACGGTGCCGCAGACTATGTTTCCCTCGACGACCTCGTGTACATTAAGGCGCTGAAATCAAATTTCTGGGGCCGTTCTTCCGCGAATATCGATGTGGGATTTAACCTGGCCAAAGCCAATAACCTGAAGCAATACACGGCCAATGTTAAACTCGGTTACCTGGCTGATGCCTGGCAGATTGATATGGCATATAGCCAGCTGTATGCTATCCAGGACAGTATTGATGCAAACAGACGCACAGATGCAAGCATCAACGGCAGGTATTTCCTGGAGCGAGACTGGTTCCTTGCGGGATCCATAAGTTTTCTTTCCAATACGGAACAGGCCCTGAAACTGCGCAGTAGCGGTGCAGTTGGAGGCGGAAAATTTCTGAATCGCTCCAATAAGGCTTATTGGGCGGTTGGAGCCGGCCTGTCTTTCAACCATGAAACTTTCTTCAACAGCACGCCAACCCGTAAAAGCATCGAGCTGTATGCCGGAACCGAGCTTAACCTCTTTGATATCGGCGACCTTAATTTTTACCTGAAACCGGCGGTGTACTACAGCCTTACGGAAGCAGGACGTTGGCGGATGGACCTTAAATCAGACCTGAAATACGATCTCCCGAAAGATTTCTATATCAAAACCAATCTCACACTCAATTACGACAATCGCCCCGCCGAACTTGGCAATACCACGGACTATGTCTGGGCAGTGACATTCGGGTGGGAACTATAGGGTCTTTCCCCTTCGGTCTGGCATCAATGTGCATGATGGAAGGAAAGCTACCTTATTCTGCATGGCGGATATACGCCTGGAATGCTCTTTTAAACAATGGATCGCAAATCTCTGGCATCAGGGGTCCCGTCATGTCCGGTTTATGCCTGTTGACATAAAATTTCGGCAGGTTGGGCAGGAGGCAACTTGATCCTCCCTCGGTATCCTCGGAACCAAATACGATCCTTCCGATTCCGGACAGCAATAGCCTTCCGAAACACATACAGCAGGGTTCAAGGGTCGTGTAACAGGTCATCTCCCGAGACCTTTTCCAAAGGGATATGGGAACTTTGTCCAGCGCATTCATTTCCGCATGCCCTTTCGGGTCGAAATACGGGATCAGCAGGCTGCTGGCCCCTTCGGCGATGATTTCGTTGTCAAGGGTTATCAGGGCGCCTACGGGCAGGTTACCCTGCTTTTCTGCCTCCAGGGCAAGTTCCACGGCGCGCGCCATGAATGCATGGTCCTTTGTATGGGATATTCGTACCATCCTTTAAAACTAATGAAAAGATGGTTACGGGCATGATGAGGATCAGTGTCCGCTTTCAGGATAAAATTCAAATTTGCTGCGAAATGCCATCGCACATAAACACAATTATGCATTCAATACTTTTTGCCATGAAGCGTATCGCCTGCTTTTTGCTCCTGACTGGGATGGTCTTCAGCGTCCGGGCCCAGGTAAAAACAACCCTTCCTGATCTTTCAGCCAAAAAAATGGAGGTATTTACCACTGCCTACAATACGGATCAACGGATCTCGAGAACCACCGCGACGGGTTTCAAATTGCTGCCTCAACCGGTGGAAGGGGAAATCAGTGTTTTCGTGGATCCATCACGCACCTACCAGACTTTTGTGGGCATCGGCGCCGCCCTGACCGATGCCAGTGCCGAAGTGTATGCGAAACTGCCGGAAGCACAGCAAAGGGAATTCATGCAGGCCTATTACGACCGGGAGCAAGGCATTGGCTATTCCCTTGCCAGGACGAATATCCACAGCTGCGATTTCAGCAGCGGAAGCTATACGTATGTACAGGAAGGGGACGGATCACTGTCCAGTTTTTCGGTTGACCATGACCGGCAGTACCGTATTCCCTTCATCAAGGCGGCTATCCGCGCGGCTGGCGGCAGGCTTCCGTTATATGCCAGTCCATGGAGCCCGCCAGCGTTCATGAAAACCAATGGCAGCATGCTGCAGGGCGGCAAACTGAAACCGGAATTCGCGCAGGGCTGGGCCAACTATTACGTGAAATTCATACAGGCATACGAAAAAGAGGGAATCCCGGTCTGGGGTATCTCCCTGCAGAACGAACCCATGGCTACCCAACGCTGGGAGTCCTGCATTTATACCGCCGAAGAGGAGCGGGACTTTCTGAAAAATCACCTTGGGCCCACGATGCACAAGGCGGGGTTTGCCAATAAGAAAATCATCGTCTGGGACCATAACCGGGACCTGATGGTACACCGGGCCAATATTATTTTCAGCGACCCGGCAGCCCGGAAATATGCATGGGGCATGGGATTTCACTGGTACGAAGACTGGAGCGGGGGCCAGCCCATGTTCCAGAATGTGGGCATCGTGCACCATACTTTCCCGGACATAAACCTGATGTTCACGGAAGGTTGCGGCGAGCGATTTGACTTCAACAAATTACAGGAATGGTACCTCGGCGAACGGTATGGACGATCGATGATCAATGATTTCAATAACGGCACGGTGGGATGGACGGACTGGAATATCCTGCTGGATGAAACGGGTGGTCCTAACCACGTACAGAATTTCTGTTTCGCCCCTGTGCATGCGGATACCCGCACCGGTAAACTTATATACACCAACGCGTACTACTATATCGGCCATTTTTCAAAATTCATCCGCCCGGGCGCAAAACGAATCAGCAGTGCTGCTTCCCGGAGCCAGTTGATGACAACCGCCTTTGCGAATACGGACAAAAGCATCAGCGTGGTGGTGATGAATACCAGCGACAAGCCCGTGGATTATAATCTCTGCATCGGCCGATATGCGTCGGTGGTAAATATCCCGGCCCGGGCGATCCAGACCCTGGTGCTCCGCTGAGGACCCGTTTTTAACCCGGACGTTCTTGCAGGCATGATCGAAATCAAACGCGTTACACAGTCATCTGAACTGGAAGGGATCAAAAAACTCCAGCAGGCCAACCTGCGTGGATTACTCACCGCTGAAGAAAGGGACCGGGAGGGGTTTGTGACCGCGGAGTATACGCTGGAGTTCCTGCAGCAGATGCATCTTGCCGAGCCGTCCATTATCGCAAAAGACGGAAGCGAGGTAGTAGGCTATGCGCTGTCCGCCACCAGGGACGTTGGCATGAAACATCCGCTGCTGGCATACCTTTTTGAAGTGGTCGATACCAAACTGTACGCAGGAAGACCCTTGCGTGGGGAGAACTACATCGTCGTGGGTCAGTTATGTGTGGCGAAAGGATACAGGGGTTTGAAGCTGGCCCAGGGAATGTATGATTTCTACCGGCAGGAACTTTCCGGAAAGTACCGGTACTGCCTCACCGATATCGATGAAGCGAATCCCCGATCGTTGAAAGCACACCTGAATGCCGGGTTCAAAATCCTGGATACCCTTCACTACGAAGGTTCAGCCTGGCATATCGTGATTTGGGATTGGAACCACCAAGGCCATTAAAGGCGTACAAACTTATCCTGTAGTGGAAGCCACGCGTCCACCGGCCAGTTCAAGGCGTTTATGGACGCAGGAAGGCATTTCTGCCTGGTAATGACTGACATAGATGAGCGTCTTTCCCAGCATCGTACAGATCGCATCAATAAGGCTGGTAAAGGACCGGGTTTCTGAATCATCAAGTCCCTGGCAGGGTTCGTCGAGGATGAGCATGGGCGGGTTCTTCACCATGGCCCGGGCCAGCAGTACCCTGCGCTGTTCACCGTCTGAAAGCCTTTGAAAATACTTCTCTGCCAGGTGTGAAATATGCAGCAACTCCATCCAGCGGTTGGTAAGCTGTCGCTGGTCCTCATTCAGTCGGCGGAAAAGGCCCATGGTGTCAAATAGCCCCGACGCAACAATTTCAAAGCAAGCTGACCCGGCCTCAAAATAGTGATGAAGTTCCGGTGATACATACCCGATTTTTCGCTTGATATCCCAAATAGATTCGCCACTGCCTTTGCGGCGATCGAAGAGGTAGATCTCATTGGCAAATGCCTGCGGGTTATCGCCATTGACCAGGGATAACAGGGTTGACTTCCCGGAGCCATTGGGTCCCGCCACCTGCCAGCACTCCCCTTTGCGTACGATCCAATTGATCTTGTCCAGGATCGTCCTGTCATCATAGGTGATGCTTGTATCCACCATTTTTATGGCAACATCAAAATCTTCATCGGCAAAGGCTTTGGGTATTTTCTGTAATAATCCGGGATCAATCCGGTCTGTTGGTTCCGGTGCTGTATGTTCCCGGGTGTTGTCATATTCATGTCTCTTCAACAGGCACCGGATACCTCCCCTGTCCAGGATCGCTACATCGGTGACGCAGGACGGCAGGTCCGCTTGTCCGCTGACCAAGAGGATCTTCGTTCCTTTCAAGACCAATTCATCCAGGATTTCATTCAGCATTTGCCTTGCGGAGACATCGAGGCCGATGTACGGGCAGTCCAGCAAAAGCCAGTCGGCGCCCTGCAAGAGCGCTTCCGCAATCTGGAACCGTTTGTGTTCCCCGTTGGAAAGCTGGATCAGGCCAGTATGCCTGAGATGGGCGATGCCAAGCTTTTCAAGCACCCCGTCTATTTCAGGCATGCCAGCCCCGGCCAGCTTCAGCTCATCTTCCACGGTCCTGGAGTCTTCCGCGTCAAATGAATTGAAGCGCTGCTGGTAATAGAAGGACGACAGGTTTGAAAGGTTCTTAAACCGGTGTTGCCGGCCGACGACCAGCCTTTTGACCGCTTTACCGGAAACATCCCTGAAGCGGATGGTACCATGGTGGTAGATCCCTCCTGCCAGCGCCTGCACCAGGGTGGTTTTACCACTGCCCCCGTTGCCCACCACGGCAAGACACTGACCATCGCCAATACTGAATGTGATATGGTCCAGGACCAGGTGCCCGGACATTCGTACAGACAGTGAATCAACCTCCAATAAACTTTCCCTGTTTCCTGTCATCTGAAAAAAAGGCGACCAACCGGATGCCCCTGCCAAAAGTATCCAATCATCCAATTGCGAAAATGGAATTTTTGGTCTGCCCCCGGAATGGTTGAATGTTTGGCAACTGCTGATGAAAAGCTGCCAGCCCTTTATTATCTTCAGGACCCGGCTGCCAGTGCGTCAAAAATGTCAGTCTATGTATATGCGTAAATTAATTATGCCGGCGCTGCTGTTCATGTTCTGCATGAGCGCATCTGCCCAGAAAGTCATCACCCTGTACAAAGGGAAAGCCCCCGGTTCGGAGTCCTGGAATTGGCCGGAAAAGGAATATTACCATGAGATGACCAAACAGCGGCTCGTGTACAATGTGGCAGACCCCACGCTGACCGTTTTCACACCACCTGCAGGCACTGCCAACGGTACGGCTGTTATCATTGCCCCTGGAGGCGGCTTCCATTTCCTGGCGATCGACCGGGAAGGCACTGAAGTGGCGCAATGGTTGAACAAGAAGGGAATCACGGCATTCGTGCTGAAATACCGGCTGGTGAAATCCCTCACCACCGACCCTTTTATGGAGATGATGCAAATGATCAATGCACCCGGGAAAGGGGATTCCCTGATGGCATCGCTGGTGCCGATGTCGATCAGTGATGGACAGGAAGCGATACGGTATGTGCGTGCGCATGCCGCTGAATGGGGTATTGATCCCAGGCGGATCGGATTCATGGGTTTTTCCGCCGGGGGTACGGTTACCACGGGGGTAACCTTGAATTACACGCCGGAATCTCGTCCTGATTTTTCTGCGCCTATTTACGCATACACGGGCGGAAAGCCTGTGGTGGTACCAAAGGATGCACCACCCATGTTCATCCTGGCTGCGTCCGACGACGAGCTCAAACTCGGGCCGCACAGTGTACAGTTGTATAACGACTGGATCAACGCCGGGAAACCCGTGGAACTGCACATGTATGCCAAAGGCGGTCATGGTTTCGGGATGGGAAAACAAAACCTGCCTTCCGATACCTGGATTGAGCGCTTCGTGGAATGGATGGATCAGCAGGGATTCACGAAGACAGGGAAGAAATAATTCCATTCTATCTACTTTAATTTTACGCATGAACCCGAACCGTTGGCATCTTTTTGTTTTAATCGGACTCATATATGCTGTTGCCTGTAAGGAAAAGGTACAGGATCAGGATAGCCGAACCATCCAAATGGATACGGCAAAAACCGCTGCTATGGCCAGGGTCATTGAGTCCGGGGTGACCCCCAAACTCGCGGAAGGCCTCACCCTTTCATTATGGGGCATCGACTCCCTGGTGGCGGACCCGGTGTCCATCGATATTGACGACCAGGGCAGGATCTACTATACCCGGACCAATCGCCAGAAGAATTCGGAGTTCGATATCCGCGGCCACCAGGACTGGGAAATCAGGTCTGTCAGTTTATCAACCATGGAAGATAAAAGGGCATTCCTGCATAAAGAGCTGGCGCCTGAACGGAGTGCACAGAACCCATGGCTGACCGACCTGAACGGGGATTCGTCACGTGATTGGCGGGACATGACGGTCCAGAAAGAACAGGTGTACCGGCTGGAAGACATCAATGGCGATGGGGTGGCAGATAAATCGCAATTGGTTGTGGAGGATTTCAATGATGAAGTGACCGATGCGGCGGGCGGGGTATTAAAGCAGGGCGATGATTTATTTGTTGGCATCGGTCCTGATCTCTGGCGTATCAAGGAAAATAAGCAGGGCATTGCGGAATCCAAAACATCCATCTCCCATGGTTATGGTATTCACATCGGTTTCGGCGGCCATGGCATGTCCGGTATCGAAGTGGGCCCGGAGGGAAAAATCTACTGGCAGATCGGCGATATCGGATTCAACGGCAAAGGGCCCGATGGGAAGCAATGGAACCACTCCAACAGCGGTGTAATCTGTCGCGCCAATCCCGATGGAAGTGATTTTGAGGTCTTCGCATATGGGAACCGGAACACCCATGAATTTGTATTCGACGAGTACGGCAACCTCATCAGTGAGGATAACGATGGTGATCACCCCGGCGAAAGCGAACGCATCGTATACGTGGTCAATGGGGCGGACATCGGCTGGAGAATCAACTGGCAGTTTGGAAAATACAATGATCCCGATAACAATACGTACAAGGTATGGATGGATGAAAAGATGTATGTCCCCCGCTGGGAAGGACAACCGGCCTATATCCTGCCCACGATCAGGAATTTCGTGAACGGTCCCACCGGGATGCTCTACAACCCCGGTACGGCGCTGGGCCCGGCCTACCGAAATACTTTCTTCGTGGTGGAATTCGTGGGAAGCCCGGCGGGATCTGGTATCCATACGTTTAAACTGAAACCCAGGGGCGCGTCTTTTGAATTTGCCGATTCAGGAAAAATCCTGGGGAATGTGTTGCCCACGGGCATCGACTGGGGCCCGGATGGCGCCATGTACCTGGCCGACTGGATCGAGGGATGGGGAACCAAGGACTATGGTCGCATCTGGAAACTGGATGTGAGCAATGCGGATATGCGTGAACGTAAGGAGACCGAGAAGCATATCCGGGCGGACTTTACACAATACAGGGATGAACAGTTGAGCGCGCTCCTCCGGCATGCGGATATGCGTGTCCGCCAGAAGGCGCAGTTTGAACTGGCCGGCCGTGGCCATAAGGGACGCGACATATTCAAGGCAACCCTGGCGGACAAGTCACACCAGCTGGCGCGCGTACATGCCATCTGGGGCATCAGCCAGTTTGCGCGAAAGGATCTGAAAGATGCGTCATTGCTGGTACCCTACCTGAAAGATGGTGATCCCGAAATACGTGCGCAGGCAGCCAAATGGATCGGTGATGTTCGATACAGGGACGCGGGACCGCAGTTGATTCCCCTGTTGAAGGATTCGTACAGCAGGGCGAGATTCTTCGCCGCCGAAGCGCTCGGCAGGATCGAACATGGCCCGGCTGTTCAGCCACTGATCGATATGCTGGCCGCCAACAATGATGAAGACAATTACCTGCGTCATGCCGGCAGCCTGGCCCTGGCGCGCATTGGGAAGGCGGCGCCATTGATCGCCCTTTCATCGAATCCTTCCCGGGCCGTGCGCATTGCAGCGGTGGTGGCATTGAGAAGAATGCAGGAACCCGGCATCCGCGTTTTCCTGAAAGATGCGGATGAGTTTGTGGTAACGGAGACCGCCCGCGCGATCAACGACGATCTTTCCATCCCCGATGCCTTACCCGATCTCGCGCGCGCACTGGCTGATCATCGTTTCCGCAATGAAGCATTTGTCCGCAGGGCCATCAACGCCAACCTGCGGGTTGGCAAGGAAGAGAATATAAAGGCCCTGACCGACTATATCAACTATGAAGGCGCTCCCGTTGCCATGCGGCAGGAAGCGATTGATGCCCTCGGTACCTGGGCGAAGCCTTCTGTGCTGGACCGCGTCGATGGCCGCTTCCGCGGGGAGATCACCCGTGACCCTGTGCCCGCGCAGCAGCTGTCATCAGCCTTGCTAGTCAGGATGATGACGCATAAAGAGGCCACGCTGCGGGTACATGCCGCGCGGGCGATCGGAAAGCTGCACATCGGCGCGGCGATCGACGTGTTGATGGCCGGCCTGAAAAAGGACGCTTCCCCGTCGGTACGTTCGGAGGCCCTGAAATCTTTGTCGATATTGCCCGGAAGCCATATGGACCAGGCACTGGGCATTGCTATCGCGGACAAGGACAAGACAGTGCGCGTGACGGGGCTCGACCTGTTGCGCAGCGCCAGCCTGTCCAAAGAACGCATGGTGGCTTTGCTGGACGATGTGATCCGCCATCGAACGCCCGAGGAGAAGCAGGCGGCGATCAGCACTTTGGGCACGCTTCCGCTGGCCCATACGGAGGCGGTCCTCAGCAGGCTGGTGGATGAATTTGCGGCGGGCAAGCTTGCCAGGGAAGTACAGTTTGAGTTGGCCGATGCGATTGATTCGAGCGGATCAGCAGCCTTGCGTAGCCGGTATGTCGGCCTGAGTCAACAGTCATCGCCCGATTCCCTGAAAGCCGCTTATGCGGGCGCGCTGCAGGGAGGTGATCCCCAGCGGGGCGCCATGATATTCTGGAGCAACTCATCGGCCCAGTGCGTACGCTGCCATGCCATCGATGATTATGGCGGGAATGTGGGTCCGCGATTGAATGGTGTTGCCGGGAGGCTTACAAGGGATCAGTTGCTGGAAGCATTGATCGAGCCCAGCGCACGGATTGCACCAGGTTACGGGATGGTAAGCCTGGAGCTTAAAAACGGTCAGAAACTCAACGGGGTCATGCAACAGGAGAAGCCCGATGGATACCTGGTTAAAGTAGGGAATCGCCCTGACACACTGGTAAAAAAATCAGATGTAGCCAGCCGGGTCAATGCGCCCTCCGGGATGCCGCCCATGCACCTGCTGCTTTCCAAAAAAGAGATCCGGGATGTGGTGGGATACCTGGCAAGCTTGAAATAGATATTGAATATATGGCTGACCTGGTTATGGCGAACTGTACGCCATTGGGTTAGTCCGGCCGATGCGCATTCATTGGTACAAAGCAGTGTTCATTATCTGAATATCCTCAATGGGAAAACCATAGTTCGATATGGCCATCGCGGCGCCAAGAGCCGACGCCTGGGCCAGGTTGGCGGCATGGACGGATATGCCTGGCAGACGCCTTGCCAACAGGTGCATGAAAACTTGATTCTGCGCAAAGCCCCCGTCCACGTATAACTGCCCAACAGGTGCGTCCTTCAGTACAAGGCTGAGTTTGACAACCTGTTCCTCCACCAATTGCCATACCGCTTGATGGTAGGCTTGTTCAAAACTGGTGACGGCCTTTGTAGTGTCTGGGGCGTGATCTGCCAGGATCGGTGCGGTTAATTGAACCAGGGCCTCGTCAAATACCACCTGCTTGTAGTGATCATACTTTTTCCCAAATTGCTCGGACAATTCATGGGTGAATTGCGCATGCATCTGCCCGGCAAAGAGCCGTGAAGCCTTGACCTGTTTGCCCTCGTAGCTGAGGTAGCAGAGGCAATCCGCCGCTAGTTCTTCGTCGGTCAATGGCGAGCTGTTGAATGGATTCAGGCTGATGCTCCAGGTGCCGGTGGACATCAATACAAATGGTTCGCTGAAGGAACGGAGGTAGGGAATCAAGGCGGCTGAACTGTCGTGCAATCCAACACCCAGGGCTATTCCGTCCGAAGTGATCCCTGCCAGGGAACCGCAGGTTTGCAGCGGCGCCAGCTTATCCAGGATTCCTTCTTTCCTGGTCCAGTCATGATAACGGTGGTGTACAAAATCCCATAAGTGCGTGTGACAGCCAATGCTGGTGATTTCCGAAACACAATTGCCGGAAAGAATGTAACACAGGTATTGAGGAAGGTGCAGGGCAACCTTTACGCGTTGAAAAAGTCCCGGTTTTTCATGCTTGATCCGGAATAACTGGAGGCCCGAATTGAGGCTGCCAAGGGCCGGCGAAGCAGTTTGCCTGCAAAGTTGCGATTGTCCCCCGTAGGCGTGATAGAACTGTTCCTGCAGGTCCACTGGATATGGTTTCAGGTAATTGTAGATAGGAGCGGCAATCTTTCCCAGTGCATCCAGGAACACAAAACTGGCGCCGTACCCGGAAAAGTTGACGGCCTTGATCCTGAAACGATGATCCGCCTTAACCCGGGAGAATGCATCCCTGACCCACTGCGTGAGCAGGTGGATATCCTCGCAGGGAAACCCGTCTTCATCCGAAGTCTCGGGAAGCGGGTCCGACTGTTCATATACTACCTGGTACTGCTCGTTGAAGAGCAGTAATTTCTTGTTGGTCTTGCCAACGTCAAAAACCGCCACGACGGGTGTTCCAGTCATCATAAGCCGGTTGCAACGGAAAATCGTCCCCTTTCATTAGTCAGTGCGCTACGCACCTCCAGCTTCCTGAACAGGTGCAATGGTTCCAGAGCCCCTCCGATGCGCAGGCGGGCCTCCGCCACGATGCTGCGGACATCAGTGCGAAAGGCGTCCTGTAGTATTTCCTGTGCCGATGCCACGTCGTTCGCCGACTGTGCTTCCTCCAGTTTTTTCCGGTCCACCAGGAGCGCCTGCGCGTAGGCAATCATGATGGCTTCCACGGATTGCAGCAGGTCTTCCAGGGGATCTTTCACATTGTGCGAGGCGTCGATCATCCACCCGAGCGATGATGCGTGATCCATACCCCAGTGGTCCATGCCTTCCACCAGTTCGTTAAAAATCAAAAACAACTGGTAGGGCCTGATGCTGCCAACCGTGAGGTCGTCATCGCCGTATTTGCTGTCGTTGAAATGGAAGCCCGCCAACTTTCTTTCCATGAGCAGCAGGGCTACGATCTGTTCGATATTGGCATTGGGCAGGTGATGGCCTAGGTCCACCAGGGTATAAGCCTTCGGGCCCAGCTTGGTGGTATATAGCAATGATTGGCCCCAGTCGCCTACGGTCATGGAATAGAAATTCGGTTCAAAGGCTTTGTATTCCACGAACATTTTCCAGTTGCCGGGCAGTGCGGCATAAATCTCCTCCAGGCTTTCAAGGGTATGCTGGAAGGCCCGCCGGAAATTCAGCTGGCCCGGGAAACAACTGCCGTCGCTGAGCCAGACCGTCAGCGCTTTGGAACCCAGCGCCTCGCCATGGCGAATGACGTCGATATTGTGTTCGATCGCCTGTTTTCGGACAGCCCTGTCCACATGCTGCAGCGATCCGAATTTATAGCTCAGGGCCTGGTGCTTCTGGTCCTGGAAGGTATTGGAGTTAACCGCGTCAAAGACCAGGCCCAGTTCCGCGGCCTTTGCCCTGATGCCGGTATAGTCTTCCGGAATGTCCCATGGTATATGCAGGGAGATCGCCCCGCTGCTGCGGTTCAGGGCATGTAATAGGCCTACATCCTCCATTTTCTCTTCCAGGCTGCCAGGCTCACCCGGGCCGGGAAAGCGACCGAAGCGTGTGCCGCCGGTGCCCAGTGCCCAGGAGGGTATGGCCACGTTGAAAGCAATCAGCCTGGAAATAATGTCTTCAACATGCGCGATATCCGACGCGATGTATTCGAATCTTCGTTTATGCGTAGCGTATAGTGTTTCGTTGTGGGCATCGATGCTTGTCCGGGATATGTGCATACAATCGTTTTATAGTGTGCTTACCGTAAGAAGGCGGCCGCGACGCCTCCGTCTACATTCAGGGTATTGCCGGTTGACTTGCTGAGTAGTCCGCCGACCAATGCAAAGCATGCATTGGCGATGTCTTCCGGCAGGATGGTTTCATGCAGCAAGGTACGTTTTGCATAGTATGCGGGCAGTTCTTCCACGGTAATGCCATAGGCTTTGGCGCGTCCTTCTGCCCATCCGCCCGCCCAGATATGGCTGTCTGCAATCACGGCATCCGGGTTCACGGTATTGACACGGATTTTATCAGGCCCGAGTTCAGCCGCAAGGAGTCGCGCCAGGTGGGCCTGCGCCGCCTTGGCACTGCCATAGCCGGTATTGTTGGGACCGGCCACGATGGCATTCTTGGAGACCACATTCACGATATCGCCCCCGAATCCCTGTTTGCGCATGACGGCTACCGCTGATCTGGAGACCAGGAACTGGCCTTTCACCAGGATATCGTAGAGCCTGTCCCAATCTTCCAGCGTATGTTCTTCGATCGGTTTTGAAATGCTGATCCCGGCATTGTTGACAATGATGTCCACCCCGCCGAATGCCAGGCTTGCCGCGTCAACGGCAGCGGAGACAGAATCCTGGTCAGTGACATTCAGCGGCGTAGACGCCACGATATCCTTACCGAACGCCTGTTGGAATTCCGCAGCTGCCTGTGCGAGGCGTTCGGCGTTGATGTCATTGAGCACCACGCAGGCGCCTTCCTGCGCAAGCTTCTTGGCGATGGCTTTGCCGATGCCGCCGGCGCTCCCGGTGACCAGCGCGATCCGCCCGGTCAGGGGTTTGGGCTTTGGCATCCGCTGCAGTTTTGCTTCTTCCAGCAGCCAGTATTCGATGTTGAAGGCTTCCTGCCGGGGGAGCGATGTATACTCGGAAACGGCTTCCGCCCCGCGCATCACGTTGATGGCATTGATATAGAACTCCGCCGCTACGCGCGCCGTTTGTTTGTCTTTGGCGAAGGTGAACATGCCCACGCCGGGATAAAGAATCACCACCGGGTTGGGATCCCGCATGGCTGGGCTGTCCGGATGTTTGCAGCTGTTGTAATAATCCGCGTACATCGTCCGGTATGCGTCAAACTGCGGGCCCAGTTTTTCTTTAACAGTGGCCGGATCCGTTATATCATCCGCGGGCGAGAGGTCCAGGACCAGGGGCGAAATTTTTGTCCGCAGGAAATGATCCGGGCAACTGGTGCCCATGGGCGCGAGCCTGTGCAGGTCCTGCGAATGAATGAACTGGAGCACCCGCTCATCATCCGTAAAATGACCGATCATCCGGGTGTGTGCGGAACAGAAGCTGCGCAGGACGGGGGCGATGGCAGCCGCTTTTTTCAAACGTTCTTCTTTGGGCAACGGGCTCAGTTTCTGCCCGCCGAAAACCGGACGATGCCTGCCCTGGTGATCTTCCAGGTATTGCGCGCAGCGTTCGATCACTTCCAATGTATTGATATAGCTCTCGTATGCCGTATCGCCCCAGGTGAACAAACCGTGGGAGCCCAGCATGATCCCGCGGATGTGGGGATTTTCATCGAGGCAGGCCCGCAGTTTCAGGCCCAGGTCGAACCCTGGTCGTTGCCAGTCTACCCAGCCGATGGTGCCGCTGAACAGTTCTTCCGTGATCTTCTTCCCGTCTTTCGCGGCCGCGATGGCGATGGCCGCGTCAGGATGCAGGTGATCGATATGCTTAAAGGGCAGGAATCCATGTAGCGGTGTATCAATAGAGGGCGCCTTGGATGCCAGGTCATAGATGCAATGGTTGAAGAGCGATACCATTTCGTCTTCGTGTTCTATGCCACGATATACATCAACCAGGCTGCGCAGACGATCCACATACAGCGCCGCCAGCCCGTCCCGTTTCATGGACCCGAGATCGCCCCCGCTGCCCTTCACCCACATGACTTCCGTTTCCTTTCCGGTCAAGGGGTCTTTGGCCATGGCTTTGCAGGATGTATTGCCGCCGCCGTAATTGGTGAGGCGCAGGTCTGCACCCAGCAAGTTGGAACGGTATACCAGCAGCGCAACTTCATCGCCGGCCATGCCCGCCGCAACGGATGCATCCCACAGGTAACTCACGTGTTTAAAACTTTTTTGTGCCGCGCTCATTTCAGTTTAATTGATGTTTTCGATAAAGGCAACCGGCCATATGCCGGATCAGCCTGTCATGTTTTATTTCAGGGAATTTCCATAGCCCACCAGCAGGACTGAAACCAGAATGGTCACAATCCCGGCAATGATGGTAGCAGTGGTAGCCCGGTTTACGCCTTTCCATTCTTTAAGGGCCAGGCCCCACAGATTGGCCACCAGGATGATGAAGGCCATATGCAGGATCCAGGAACTGGGTCCATTGCCCAATTTGCTTTCGCCCATACCATAGAAAAAGAACTGCAGGAACCAGGTGGTCCCGGCCAACGCGGCAAACACATAATTGGATAACAAGGGTGTCTTCCGGTTGCCGTAATCGCCAAAGGTTTTATTCCGCGCGTTGAGGATCATGCACCATATAAAATTCGTGGTCAGACCTCCCCAGAGCAGCACCACGTAAATCACATTATTCCGGTACAGGAATTCGCCCTCACCCGGGTTCGCAAGCTTCCATGCGTCATTGGCCACGGTGGCCATCGACTGCCCGGCTTCGAGCCCGAAATTGAAACAGGCGCTGAGCACCCCGGAAATAATCGACACCAGCATGCCCAGCCCGAATTTGTATTCGGTCTTTAGATCCATTCCATGTGGATCCTTCGCTTCGGTGCTCAATTGCTTTTCCTTCATCATCCCTGCCTTGCCGCAGATGATGATGCCCACTACGCATACCAGCAGTCCTGCCAGGACGGTCCTGCCCCAGGTGGAGCCAGCCATCATGCTCATGGTGTCTTTACCGGCTACGGGTGAGAAGTCGTAATAAATGGCGGGTATCAATGCGCCAAAAACCATGCAAAGGCCAAGGATGATGCTGCTCCCGAGTGAAACGCCCAGGTACCGAACGCCCAGCCCATAGGTTAGTCCGCCGATACCCCAGAGCAGTCCGAAGAGAAATGTCATACCGAGTACGGAAGATTGTTCTCCCCGGATGATATCACTGAACCCGGGAATGGTGAGCCAGGCTGCCAGTGGCGGGACGATCAGCCAGGAAAACAACCCGCCGATGATCCAGTAGCTTTCCCAGTGCCATCCCTTTATTTTCTTGTAAGGGATATAAAAACTGCCGGACGCAAATCCGCCGATAAAGTGAAACAGTATGCCTAAGACTACCTGCATTTTTTACGTTTTTATGGCTGTTTTCCTGGCCTGGACATCCATGCTCCGGACCGGAGCCATTGTACGCAGGATTCAAACCAATCCACATCGCTGGTTTTGTTGTCCATCCCGTATCCGTGTCCGCCTTTTGCATAAAAGAAAGCGTTCACCGCTACCTTGTTTTGCTGGAGCGCGGCTATGAAAAGTATGGAGTTTTGAACTTTTACCACATCATCGTCGTTGGCGTGTGTGATGAAAGTGGGCGGTGTGTTCGGGGTTACGTGAAGCTCATTGGAATACTCCCTGATTTTTTCAGCGGGAACCGGGTATTTGGCGAATTCCTTGTCCGCGTTTTCCCAGTCTTTTGTGATCCGTTCGTACTCTCCGTCTGGTAATACAGGTCCCGCCAGGTTAAACCGGGATCCAATATGGGTCAGGCTGTCGGCAAAGCTGATCACCGGGTAATTCAGAATCAAAAAATCCGGGCGGAGGTTTGCGCCTTCCAGTCCGGCCAAGTAGGTTTTCGTGAAATGCGTTCCGATGGTGGAGGCCAGGTGACCACCTGCGGAGGATCCCATGATCCCCAGTTTCGAGGGATTGATTCCCCAGGCCTTTGCATTTTTTCGTACCAGGGCGATCGCCTGTTGCGCATCCTGCAGGGGAACGAACTCCTTGTTGTTAACGTATTTGGGATTGGGGAGCCGGTAACGCAATACAATCCCGGTGATCCCTTCGTCGCGCAGGCGCATGGCAATGCTGTCGCCTTCATGACCGGATGCTATGCCCGTATAGCCGCCACCCGGGCATATAATCACCGCCAAACCGGTATTGATTTTTTTATCGGGCAGGTAGAGGGTAAGGGTGGGTTTGAGGACCACCGTTTCAAACCTGCCCATAGGGATATCAAAAGCCTGTTCTTTAAATCCGCTGTCCTTTTTAGCATTGGGTATTTGCCCTTCATACAGGGGAATTACTTTTTGTGAAAAGCCCTGGAAGGATAGGAACAAAAGGCAGGCTACATGCCATAAAATTTTCATGGTTGAATCATTTCAGGGTTAATATACGCACTGGTCCCAACAATCCGGAAGGAAGCAGGGGTGAATTGGCCTGGTAAAAGGGCATCGTGGTATAGGTTATTTTCGAAGCACCCGGCTGCATGTCCCCGATCAGCCGGTTCACCCAGAGATTGGTAACACGTATTTCCAGTTTGTTCTCCCCGGGCCTCAGCGAGCCTGCGAGGTCAACCTGGAATGGTGCTTTCCAGGTTATCCCCAGCGATTTCCCATTGACGATAACTTCTGCCAACTCCCTCACATCACCCAGGTCGAGCACGAGTCTTGCATTGTTCTCAAACCAGTCTTTGCTGGCTGTGATGGTTTTTGCGTATGTGGCTGTTCCCGAAAAATATTTAACGCCTGCATCACTGCTTTTTGTCCATGATTCCAGCTGGTGAAGGGTAACGGTAGCCGGCGCACCGCGTTGCTCCTGGAAATGCACGGTCCAGTCGCCATCCAATGAAGCAACGGATGCTTCAACGGGTACCGGTAACTGCACGGACGTTTTCGCGGCTTTTTCCCTGAACACGACAAATACCGCGTCATGGGGCTGCAGGGTCAGTGTTACTTTTGTAGCCCCGTTTTCAATGGAATAGGATACCGCTTCCTTGCTGGCGTTTTCCGCATGCCATAGTTCAGGCACTTTACCGGTTACACGAAAACTGGCGGTGACAATTTCCTTTCGGTTGTTGCGATTGTTCACCCAATATATTTCCCTGTCCGGCAGGGTACGGTGCACATACAGAAGCTTTGTGTCTTTATTCGTTTTGTCATATTCGAAATCGGGCCGGGTATCCAGGGCGGTCATTATATCGCCCAATGGCTTTCCCGTAAAAACCCTGGCACGGGACGAACCCCATATCTCCTGTACGAGCCTGTTGAATGCATCCTGGTCATCAGACAAACTGGGCGTTGACAACGGTTTTACGCCGGTGACGGCTGCGCCCGCTTTAACCAGTGCGCTGATTTTACGCAGCACGGGCAGGGACATCTTCGAAGCATTACTGTCGAGCACCAGGACGCGATACCGCATGCCGCTGGGTGTCTCCAGCATTCCGTCTTTTGCTGATAACAGGTTGATCAGGG
>JALOMP010000058.1 GCA_025455365.1 Chitinophagaceae bacterium
AGATTTTTATCCGCTTCGTCCTCAAAGGCGGCAATCAATTCCTTTAGTTTTTCAGGATTTTCCTTGGCGAGGTTCTTTGATTCAGACCGATCCACATCCACATGGTAAAGTTCCCATGCATCCTCGTCGAACTTGCCTTTGCTGATCAGTGGCGCATGGACAGCAACGGCCTTCCAGCCATCTTTCCAAATCGCGCGGGTGCCGAGCATCGCGTAGTACTGGATTTTTTTCTGCGTGGGTGCGTCCGGGGTAGCGTCAAAAGTATACCGCATGGAAACGCCCGAAGGCGCATACTGGCCGACGCCACGATATACTTTCGGCATTTCGAGGCCACAGGCGTCCAGCAGGGTGGGAACGATGTCTGTGGAGTGATGGTACTGGTTGCGGATTTCGCCACGGGCCTTGATGCCCTTGGGCCAGGAGATCACGAGGGGATCACAGGTGCCGCCGGCATAGTTGGCGTAGCGCTTAAACATTTTGAAGGGCGCAGAAAAAGCAGCGGCCCAACCGGTGGGGAAATGTTCATAGGTATCCGGGCCACCCATCTTGTCCATGTATTTCAGGTTCTCCGCCAGTTCATCCGGGTAGCCATTGAAGAATTTGTTCTCGTTAACCGATCCGTTCGGGGAGCCTTCACCGGAAGCGCCATTATCGGCGGCATAGATGACGATGGTATTTTCCAGCTGCCCGGTTTTCTCGAGGTAATCGATGATCCGCCCAACCTGTGCATCGGTGTATTCCGAGAAACCTGCATATACTTCGGCGAGGCGGGCGAAGAGTTTCTTCTCTTCAGCATTCAGTTCATCCCAGGGACGAACATGATCACCTGGTGCCGACATGTTAGGCGGCATGGGATTGAAATTGGCCATGTCGGTTCCCTTCGGAATAATCCCCTTCTCGATCATACGGGGCACGACCCATTTGCGGTAGGCATCATATCCTTCATCGAATTTACCCTTGTATTTGGCGATATAATCCGCCGGAGCATGGTGAGGAGCATGGTTGGCACCGGGGCAGAACCACATGAACCAGGGTTTTGAAGGATTGGTAGCTTTTTGATCCTGGAGGTATTTGAGGGCTTTATCCGCCAGGTCCTTGGAGAGGTGATACCCCTGCTCAGGACCATAGGGAGGTTCCACAAATCCGTTGTCTTCGATCAGGTCAGGGTACCACTGGTTGGTTTCCCCTCCGATGAAGCCATAGAAGCGGTCGAAGCCCATCTGGGTAGGCCACTGCTTCCTGCTGGCGCCGGAAGCGACGTCCTGTTCGGGCACGTTGTGGTTTTTGCCAATCCAGAAGGTGCTCCAGCCATTGTCCTGGAGGACCTGGCCGATGGTGGCCGTTTGCTCGGGGATACGGCCGTGGGCACCGGGAAAACCATTGGCTCCTTCGGTGATGGCTGCGTTACCGGTGAGGTGGTGATTGCGACCCGTGAGCAGGGTGGAACGGGTGGGTGAGCACAATGCCGTGGTATGCCATTGGGTATAGGTCAGGCCATTGTCGGCCAGTTTCTGCAGCGTGGGCATATTGATCGACCCACCGTAAGGACTCCATGAAGCGAGGCCGGTATCGTCATACAGTACGAAGAGGATATTCGGCGCTCCCTCAGGAGCTTTCTTGGGTAAATACGGCTCCCAATCCGCTTTTGAATCACGGACATCGGTCTTGATTTCGCCTTTGAATTTAGCCGCGCGTTCGGCACGCGGATCGGCCCATCCTTCCTCTTTGGCCATTTCAACGGTACTCCCCTGGTTTTTACAGGAGGTAGCGAACATGGCGCCCAATAAGGACAGTGCAAGCCAGTTACCAGTAAATAGTTTCATACTTTTTCCCTTTTATAATTGTTTGACGCTGATTCACGCCTGATGCAGCTTTTTAACCTATCGAATGTACAGACCGGACACACGGATTTCATCAAAGATGGACGCTCAACTGTCAATAACTATAAATTATTGACAAGACAACCCCCTGTTTAAAGTTCAAACTGTATTCGGAACTGCCAAAAGCTGGAATATCCAGTCAAACCATCACGCACCAACTGGCCATAACCATAGTTGAGGGTGTACCGGAAATGGGCATTGGTGAACCAATTGACACCAACCGTGAAGCGGGTGAATTTTCCGCCGGTGATACCCGCGTCCGTACCATTGGTCTGGGTAATCCGCGTGGCCAGTTCAATCGCGCCCGGCCCCGAGCCTTTTCTGAATTTGAAATTGCTGGATGGAACCAGTTTGCCTGGGTTTCCGGTGATACGATTGTATCTCCTGTTTTCCCCCGTTACAAACCAGCCTGCGCCAACCTGCCAATACCATAGGTTTGGATGGCCAAGGGCTTCACTACGAACAGAAGTGGACATATATTCCGCCATAACCATTACCGATTCCTTCATCGCCAAACCCTCGAACATCAGGGTGCCGGCATGATCGGCGGCGAACGAACCAGTGCTGACAAACGAGGGAGCGGTATTGGCTTCCGGCTTTGCCTTATAGGTAAGTGAACCTTCCGTGGCTGTTGTATAACGGTAGGCCACGCCCAGGTGAACCAGGTCCCGGTCCGAAACATAATGCGGCAGCGCGGAGATCCGGGCGGTTACCTGCGATCCATTATCGGAAAAGGATCTTCCCGTTTCCCAGTAATTATTAAAGAAGCCCGCCGTATATGTCATCCGTTGATTCAGGATACTATTGGAATACCGTATTCCCACATTGCGTTGCTTTACCAGCATTGGCTCTCCCGTGCTTCTCTCCATAAATTGGCCCTGGGTGCCCGGCATGATATATTCCAGCCCCACTCCCTCCTTCTGCTTGCCAATGGTTAGCCAGCCTTCTTTTGCTCCGATGGGTATTTCCAGGTTCCAGTCGATCATGTCCACTGTTTTCTTCCCCTGAGGTGCATCGAGCCCGTTATAATTCGCGCTGAACATATAGCGCCATGGGCGTTTAAAGAAAAGCAAGCTGCCGGAAAGAATCAGCCTGTCGGCACGAAATTCAGTGGCCGAAGCCACCTCACCCACCTGGGCGATATTGTCTCCGTCCTGCACCAGGATATTGTGGTCGACCAACATGCAGAACCCGATATTCAACGTGAAGGCTTTTGTCCGGATCTTGTTCCATTTCTTATCCATTACCGGGGGAGCCTGGGTCACCATCTCGGACTGGCGAACGGTTGCGGTATCATTGAGGGTATTGAGCAGGGAATCCACTTCCGACGTCTTTTTCTGCGAAAAAGCAGACAATGACAGACAGGTTCCCAAACCCCAACAGAAAAACTTACAAAAATTCATGGCAGATAGATTTTCTCAAATCTACCTGCAGGGAGCCTCACAAAAATAATTTGCCCGCCCAGGCTTGTTCCATTATTACAATAATGGTCATATCCTGCCTATCATCACAAGTTTTTCTGAATAAAATCAAATGGCATACCTTAAAAGTGCGGTTGAAACGCCCGTCTCACCCTGCTGGAAAGCGAATTTTTTAAAACAACAACAGGTTAATCATGCATCGCTTTTGCCTCAATTGCGGTCATCCCGTCAAGGAGCATTATTGTCCAAACTGTGGACAGTCGGCCGAAGTGGGGCGACTGAGTTGGAAAGGCTTTGTGGAAGAATTTTTCCATACCCTCACGCATGCCGAAAAGAGCATCTTCGGAACTACCTGGCAACTGATCCGGCGCCCGGGTATTATTTTGGACGAATACATCGCGGGAAAAAGAAAAAAGTACATGTCGCCCGTGGCCTTTTTCCTGGTATGGGTGGCCCTTTCAATACTCACGCACCGTTCGATACTGGCCTTCAGCGGATTCCATCCCGTCATTATGGAAGGAATAACATTCCGTAACCCGGAAAGTATAAGGGCATTTATTATCCATGGTGAATGGTTGTATATCCTCACCTTTCCCGTCAGCGCCGCACTTTTCTACATAATCCTCGCCCGGCCTGCATACACCTACATAGAATGCCTGGTCATTACCATGTATGCATTCTCCGTGGTGTATGTCTTCCACATCCTATGTTACCTGGTCGGCGGCGGGTTGTTTTCCCTGAATGTCCTGCATTGGAAATTCTACAGTTTCCAGATCCTGCTTTCACTGGCTTATACCATCTGGACTTGCATTGACTTTTTCAGACACAAAAAGGTCAGGTGGATCGCGTGGAGGCTTCCGCTGTACATCATCCTGAACACGGTGGTGGTATTGCGTTTCCTGGAATTCCTGAGCAACACCTGGGTCAGGCTGGAACATGCATTCCCCTAACTGCCCGGGTTGAATGAGCGACGGGGATGTCTACCTGCGTCAGCGTCGTCGGAATTATTTTGCTTCCTCCACATCCACCACTTCGTACATGTTTTTGCCATTCTGCTGTATCGGCTGATAGTAGGTCTCACCCAGCTTTACATAGGTCACTTCTCCCAGCTTGACTTCCTCTCCGCCCTCGGCCAGGTGTTCCACCACGGCGCCTGAAGTAGGAGGCACCACCTTGTATCCCTTGGATACTTTTTCATAGAAAGTCCCACCCCAATAGTAATTTTTCACGTCGGTTTTTTCGTCCAGCACGATGGTTTCGTAACCGGAAGGGAGAGATTTGATGATGGCGCCTACGGGCGCGGCCACCACGGTATAGCCATTGCTTTCCTTCAGGTAGAACACGCCTTGGTCATAGTAGTATTCGCCGTCAGCAGCGGCAGGTGTTTCCGGCTTGCCGGCTTCGGGATAGCTATGCATGTTGGGCCCAGAACGCATTTCGTCCTGACCAAACAGGGCCGCTTCGGTCTGCATTACGAAATACTCCTGCATACCTGACACCGGCGGCAGGTCTGCATCGGCAAAGGAAACAATGATGGCCGTTGCCGTCAGAGTGGCGATGAAAAAGCCCCAGGGATGCCATACAGGTCCCCAATAAAAAGGCCGGTAGGGGTGATAGAAATAAGGATGGAAGCACCGGTAGTGGAAACCGCCATAGACATAGGGAGGGCGGGGGTAAGGGCGATAGGTATTGTGACGCACTACGGTATTCCGGTTATTGTTGACCCGGATATCCTTGCTGTTGTCGATATTGATGTTAACATCACCCCGGCTTTTATCGACATTCACTTTATTGCCGCTCACATTGCGGTTACCACTGACATTGCGGTTGTCCGCGACATTCCGCTGGCTTGGCGCCGCCTTCGTCGCCGCAGCAGGTTTCTGCACATTCGATGGTCTGGCCGCCGGCTTCTGCGCAGGCGCTGGTCTGGCTGCCGGCTTTTGCGCAGGCGCTGGTCTGGCCGCCGGCCTTCTTTGGGCCTCGGCGCTTACCGCCAATATCGTACATGCCAGGACTCCCATTCCGAAAGCCCTCCATGATGTCCAACCGTAATTACGCATAGTCAATTTGTTTTTTACGAAAATTCTGGTTTGATGATCCTATCGGAAACAACGTCCTGTTACTCCTCCAGCAGGGCCCAAATCCGCTCCGTATGCGGATTGATATAGATCTCGATCCGGCGGTTCAGCCGCCTGCCCTCTTCGGTGGCATTGCTGGCCCTCGGATTGAATTTACTGCTGCCAGCGGCCGTCAGCCTTTTCGGATTGATATTGTATAAGTCTTCCAGGACCCGCACCACTGCATTGGCGCGCTCCGTGCTGAGCGACCAGTTGTCGGCTTTCCCCCGAATCGAAACCGTATCTGTATGACCAACGATGATAGCCGATACGCCTGGATTATCGTACATGACCTGGGCAACCACATTCAGCGCTTCGCGTCCTTTTGGCCCAACGGTGGCAGAACCAGTCTGGTATCCAAATTCATCGGCGATGATAATATGGAATCGCCCATTTTCATAACTCACCTCATGACCAGCCTCCCTGATCTTCCGTACCGCATCCTCGGCCTTCGCATTCAGCTCCTCGAAAGAAGTGCCCCTGGCAGCCAGCTCCCGGTCGAGCTTTTCTTTCTTCTGCCGCAACGCTTCTTTGGCTGCCCGGCAATCGGCGGCGTCCAGGCTGTTGACTTCATTGGCCTTTTGCAGATCAGCGATCAGTTTTTCATTTTCCGCCTGCTTCTTGTTGAGCTGTTCCAACTGGCTGTTCAACCGGGAAATTTCACCGTTGGCTGTCTCCAGTTTCTTGCTGGTGCCGCAGGATGAAAGGATCAACCCGGACAGCATGATGGTGCTAAGGATTCGCAACATAGTCTCGACTTGTTTTATACCCAAATATGCGATAAAAGCCAGTTTTAGCAATATATTCCCGGAATAAGCTTGATTAAATTTTACATTTTGATACAATAACGAACCGGCTCCATATTCCGATCATTGGGTCGCGAAGCAATCGTGTCAACCGGGGTTGCGTCTGTGCCATTGCTGGCCGGCTTCAAAATCCTGTCTGGATTTATGATTCTTGTCAAACTAAAAGTTCTGAATCCACCCTGATCGAACGCATAACTTTAATTTTAATCCGCAGTTTCGACGAAGACAAGGCTACCTCATTCATTCCATTAAACAACCCACACGGGTACATTCATGAAAATACACAGTACGTTTACATGGGGACTAACCCTGTTTTTCGCCTTTACCACTTTGGCATGCAGGCAGTCTCCCGATAAACAAATTGCGCCGGTTGGTACCGTTATGAAAACGGAGGCAGCTTTGTCCGCCTGGGCCGATAGCCCCCGGGCCCGGATCCAGGCGTGGGTTCAGGCCGTCACGGACAGCACATCCCCGGATTTCATCCCGGTAGCAGACCGGATCGCGGTTTTCGACAATGATGGGACCCTTTGGCCGGAGCAGCCGGTGCCCAACCAGGCCGCTTTCGCCTTTGATATGTTGAGGGCGCTGGCACCGGCACATCCGGAATGGAAAAAGAAACCGGTACTGAAAGGCGCAATCGAGGGCGACATGGCACCGCTCAAACAGGCGGGCGTTAAAGGATTACTCGAACTGGTAGGCGCCAGCCACAATAACCTGTCAACCGACTCTTTCAATGTATCCGTCCGGAACTGGATCGACACGGCCAAAGACCGCAAATTTAACCGGCCCTATAATGAAGTAGTCTACCTCCCCATGGTCCAACTCATGGACTATCTCCGCGCCCACGGCTTCAAAACCTTTATCGTCAGCGGCGGCGGAGCGGATTTCATGCGGGTATGGAGCGATGAGGCGTATGGCATCCCATCGTACCAGGTCATTGGCAGCTACGGGGCGCTCAAATATGAAGTGGTTAACGGAAAACCTGTCATCACCAAACAGCCGGGAGACATCTATGTAGATGACAAAGCCGGCAAACCAGTGGCAATCCATCGCTTCATCGGCAAAGTGCCCGTACTCTGCGGAGGCAACAGCGATGGGGACCAGGCCATGATGCAGTACACCTCCGGGAGCCCTTATAAAAGCCTGGTCATCCTGCTGCACCACACAGATGCCGAACGTGAATTTGCTTATGACACCAGAACCCTGAGCGGACACCTGGAAACGGCCTTGGTGGAAGCGCGTGAAAAAAACTGGATGGTGGTGGATATGAAACGAGACTTCCGGAAGATTTTCGCGTTCGAGTAATCCCTGGCAGCGCTGATAAATTTCTACTTCATCCTCGAAAATGCCACATCATAGGTCACGCCCTGTACGGCCTGGAAATACTTACCAACCAGCATATCGCGGTCTGGAAAGTAGGTGAGCGTATATTTCGAACCCGGATAGTTCACATCCTGCAATTCGACGAAGAGGGAGATTACTCCTTTTCCATCCACCCAACTAGCCTTACTGACGTTAATGGGATTGGGATTCAGGTAGGCGGCTTTCATCGTGCCATCTTCCACGATGTCTGAAATCACCAACTGGTAAGGCGCATCCGTTCTTGCCCAGGTTCCGGCTAGCCGGCTCCTGTCTGCCGCAACGGCCGGCACCGGCGCTGGTGCGGGCTCAACGGACGCCGGTTCGACAGGTGACGAGGCGGCGTTGGCCTGGGCGGATTCGGCCCCGGTTCCGTCCGGCGAATTTCCTTCGCCACAACCGATCGTCCACAAGGCCAGTAAGACCGATAATACAATGCCTGTAATTTGCTTCATGTTGATCTTTAGGATCGTGAAGGTAATCCATCCACCGGATCTGTTTCGCCGGGTCCGGCAACTGAACTGGAATACCCGGGAAAAGATTATTTCAGCAGGACTTCCGCATACACCGGCAGATGATCAGACGGGTATCGCAGGTCCTTAGCATCGCTTAACACGGCGTACTTCCGCACCTGGATATGCCCGCCTTTGGAAATAAAAATGTAATCAATCCTCCGGGTTACGGGCTCGTCATGCCGGAATCCGTTAAATGTGCCGATAGGACCAAAAGGCTTTTCGATCGAAACATCCCGGCTGTCGCTCATTGTTTTTTTCAGGGCGAGGATTCTATCCGCTTCCGGCTCGGAGTTAAAATCGCCCATAAAAATAACCGGGGCATTGTCTTTGTTCAAAGACGCTATACGCGCCAGGATCAGTTCGATGCTCTTTGTCCTGGCGATTTCACCCACATGGTCCAGGTGGGTATTGAATACCCAGAACTTCTTGCCGGATCGCTTGTTGCGGAAATATCCATACGTGCATACCCTGTTCAAGGCGGCATCCCAGCCTTTGGAAATCGTGTCAGGTGTTTCCGAGAGCCAGAAGGTCCCGGAACGCGCGCATATAAAGCGGTCTTTGTTGAAGAATATATTCGATGATTCCCCCTTATTCACTCCGTCCCTGCCAGTACCGATGTGGTCGTATTCAGGCAGTCCATTTGCGATATCTTTTACCTGGTTGGGCAGGGCTTCCTGGATACCAAAGATATCAGGGGCATAGAATTTTAATTGCGAAAGAAAAAATTCCTTTCTGTTGGGCCAGCTATTCTGGCCATCAGAGGCAATATCCAAACGGATATTGTAGGTCATGATCCTGAGCGACTGCCCATGTACGAACAATGCACAGAACATTAGAGAAATAAAGAAGATATATGACTTCATAACGGCCGATTTCTATTCCAGAGAAGACAGACTAGGGCACTACGGTGAGCGAAGGCTGGATCCATTTGCCACTGAGTGCATCCTCCTTTGGACCGTAGAGTCGCATCACGAGAAAATACGGACCCGCCGGTGCCGGCAGCCAGTTGGATTCCTTGTCCTTGCCCGGTGAAGCATGCTGCACATAGATGGTATACCCACCATCTTTGTCTTTCTTCAACTGAGGCAGCATGGGAGAATTCACCAGGTAACGGTTAATGGGATTCTCCGTCAGCAGGCTGGCGGGCAGTTCGTACATGGTAAGCGACCAGAAGGCGTTCACCGGCGGCAGTTGCCCGGGGGCGAAATGAAGTATATAGTTTGCGGCGCCGCTCAACGGTTTGCCGTTTGCATCCACTGAATAAACAGGATACATCGCTTCCTCTTTGGAGTTGCCAAAAATACCCAGGACAGCGGCCATCATGCGGTAGCCGTAATTATTTTTCAGGAATTCCCGCGTGCCGAACATATCCCCGGAAACCAGTTTCTTTTCATCCACCTGCTGCTTCATCGCGGCGAGGTCTTTCAGCGATTCGGCTACACCTTGCCGTAGAGCCAGCTGGATGTCAGGTGAAAAAGCGGTGCTGTCGAAGGCCTTGCCGGCGCTGACCCCGATTTTTGCGAAACGTTCCATGAGCGCTGTTTCAGAAGGATGGGTAGGACAGAATTGCAGCAGGAAATTGGCGATGGAGAATATTTCCAGCGAGGTGCGTTGCGATTCCGTCGTCAGCGGGGTAACGAAGGAGATCGGTGCGGCGGACGCCGGGGTGATGGCCTGTGGCGTTTCAGCACCGGGTGCAACTTCGCGCAGGTATTCTGATAGTGGTTGGAGTTTATACTGAGATTGTATCTTCTTCACATTATCCAGGTCTGCCGGGTTGAAGAGCTGGGTACGATAGATGCCCAGGGCCAGCTCCGTTTCACAGGGGATGATGGCCTTGATTCCCTTGGGCAATTCACCTTTCCAATGGGGGCCAGCGATGAGGTAGGACCCACCATCATTACCCGTGGCGCGGGTGCCGATATAGGCGAAATTATGGGTATAGGCATCGATCAGCTGAACACTGAAATAACGGTTGCCAGGTAGTTTGGGGAAGGTCAGGACGATGGGTTCTGTCCGCAGGTCGAAGCCCACCATGGAATAAGGCGTATCCGAATTGGGTGTCTGCACAGCCTTATCGGCCGGCGTGAAGACGCGAGGGGTGCTGTGGATGACGTTCCAGTTCCCCTTGTATTCGGTATTGTCCTTGGCCACGAAATACGCGTACTCGATGCGGTAGGCATCCACCATTGGGAAGAAATAGGTATAGGCTTCGCGGGCGATTTGACGGGCTTCTTCCGGGGTTACCGACAGGGTGGTATCAGCGGTCCCGGTATTCGTATCCGTGCCTTTCTGTGCAGACCCGCCGCAGCCTGCTGCCATCAGGGCGATGGCTATTAAAAAAATCGGCCAGTGCATGCGCATATTTCAAAAATGTTATGTTTATTTATGACTTCACTTTAAAACTGATCTGGCTGGTAATACCGGTGAATGGGTACAAATCACCAGCAGAATTTGGACGCAATATAGACTACCGATAATTACAGTTTGCATTGCAAACTACAAAACAAAATTCATGTGTACGCACCAACCGTGTGCGCTCTAAAAAATGCGTACACCAAAAAGTACGCACAAGGCATAAAAATGGCCACCCATTACAGATGACCATTTTAAATAAACTGATTATGAATTTCAAAATCTATTTTTTCTCCACATAGGTTTCTATGGTTACCACCTTAATTTTCCCGGTAAAATGATTATCCCTTTCCTTGTAATCATTCGATACCGGCGTTTCGTGGTCGGCGCCTACATTCCAGCCCTCATCGGCAGAGTAACCATAGGGTTCTGTTTTTGGAATATACCCTTCCGCCACTTTAACGTCATCTACATATAAAATACATTTACCACCGGAACCTGCTTGGTAAGCATCAATCATAAACTCATATTTCAGCTTATGCCGCCCTGCGGGTAAAGCTTTAGCAGATGCAATATTGGTTCTTTGTTGCCCGAACCAGTTATACTCGTGGTGCAGTTTGCCGCCCTTCATGTACAGGGTCCAGCCACCAAAACGGCCCTTTCATGTACAGGGTCCAGCCACCAAAACGGCCGGCCTGTGCTATGATGACACCATTTGTATTCGCATTGGATAATTCCACATCAGCCGTAATGGTATAGTTACGGGTTTTAACATTGATGGCAGCAAATTCGCTAACGGTCATACCATCATACAAATTCAGTTTGTTACGGGTACCCATCAAATCGGGCCGCCCGGCAAGGGCTGCATCGAAGCGCTGCTCAAAACGATCATCAATCGGCAGCACATTGTATTTTACAGCTTCCTTTGTAAATAAGTCCTGCAACTCTTTCAATTTGGCAGGGTTGGAAGCAGCCAGATTATTGGATTGGCTAAAGTCTTCATTTACATGATACAATTCCCATACATCCTTATCCAGCGGATTACGTGCCACTCGATCCCATGCCGTTTTGTGAATGGTACGCGCCACCCATCCATCATGGTAAATGGCACGGTTACCAAACATTTCAAAATACTGTGTAGTATGTTTTGCGGGTGCATTTGCATCATCAAACGAATACAACATACTGGTACCTTCTATCGGTCTTTGTTCAATACCATTCACTATTTTAGGCGCTGGTATTTTACAGGCTTCAAATACAGTAGGCGCAATATCAATAGCATGGGTAAACTGGCTGCGGATTTCATTTTTGGCTTTAATGCCGTTGGGCCAATGGACCACCACCCCATTACGGGTACCGCCAAAATCCGATGCCACTTGCTTTGTATAGGCGAACGGAGCATTACTTCCAACAGCCCATGGTATTGCAAAATGGGGATAGGTAGAAGCACTGCCCCATTCATTTAAATTAGAATACACAAAATCGAAATCTTCCTCCATTCCGTTTAGCCCTACCAACTCATTGAAAGAGCCATTCATGCCCCCTTCTGCACTGGCGCCATTGTCGCCTACTATATAAAACACGAGGGTATTATCCAATTTTCCCATTTCTCTCAGCGCATCTAGTAACCTTCCAATCTCGTGGTCGGTATGTTCTGCAAAACCGGCGTATGTTTCCATTTGGCGGGCAAACAGTTGCTTGGCTTTGGGAGATAGTGTATCCCAATCGGGTAAGCCTGCCGGCTTTGGTGCCAGCTTGGTGCCCTTGGGTACAATGCCCATTTCAATTTGTCTGGCCAGTGTTTGTTCACGCAGTTTATCCCAACCCATATCGAACTTGCCTTTGTATTTGGCAATATATTCTTTGGGTGCATGGTGCGGTGCATGGGTAGCCCCCGTGGCAAAATAGGTAAAGAAAGGCTTGTCGGGTGTTAGCGCCTGTTGTGCCTGTATCCAGGTGATGGCCTTGTCCGTCATGTCCACGGTAAAATGATAATTGGGCGTGTTAGGCGTTTCTATTTCCGCTACACCATCATAAATTTTGGGCGCCCATTGATTGGTTTCGCCACCCAAAAAACCATAGAATTTATCAAATCCCGAAAATGTTGGCCAGCGGTTGAAAGGACCTGAAACAGATGTTTCCCATGGCGGCGTTTCGTGGTACTTTCCAAACATAGCCGTGCTGTAACCATTCTGCCGCATCACTTCTGCCATGGGCGTTATGGTTTGCGGGCGGATACCGGTATTGCCCGGAAAAGCAGTTGCCTGTTCCATGATAGCGCCGGCATTATTGCTATGGTGATTGTAGCCGGTAAGGATAGCGGTACGGGTAGGCGAACACAGTGCCGTGGTATTAAAATTATTATAGCGTAATCCCTCGCTTGCCATCCTGTCCAACACAGGTTCCTGTGCCGGCCCGCCAAAGGCGCTTGGTACGCCAAAGCCCTGGTCGTCCACCAATATGATCAGCACGTTCGGAGCGCCTTTTGGGGCTGTTACTTCAAATCGTGCCGGCGCTGTGGCATTGCGGGCATCCAACACCGTAGATGCCGGATAATATTTTTCCCTGATGGGTAGTACCGTCCGGTCAAGTTCACTTGCCACGGACGCTGAAGATTGTGCGGTAACCGAAGTTTTTTGATCTGGCTGACTGCAACCGACTTGCAGCAGTACGAATGCCAGGAGAAAACTTACATTGACAGGATTATTTTGTTTCATTCGGAGCTTTTTGGGCTCTGAAGATACATGTCAGCCACGGGCAATCGATTTTCCGGGGTTCCGCCCCTGTTCAGATTCGGGGAATCACTGCAAACCAGCCTGTGTTTCGGTGTTTTTCTTCCCAAAAATTTCAGAAGGGGGTTTGCCGGTTCTTCTTTTGACGGCCGCGATGAACGCGGTCCTCGACTTGAAACCTGCCAGATTTCCCAAACCCTCGAGGGTGTATTGGCTGTGCTCCGAAGAACCGGAAACCAATTCCCGCAGGTAATCTACCCGGTGGTCATTAATGAACTCATTGAAATTCTTTCCATATTCCTGGTTAATGAAAGCCGAAAGCTGGTAAGACGGCACTTGGGTTTCGATGGACAGGTCCCGGATGGTATAACCGGGTTTTATGAATGGTTTCTGGTTCCTGAACAGGTCTTCAACGATCTGCTTATATTTCAGCCCCTGTTCCAGGCTAAGCGTGGGCTTGGCTGATGTTTCCGGCTGCCTTTCGGAGGTAGGGTCGGTCTCCGGTACCCTGGCCCAGCCCCGGATACCGTACAGTATTTCCGGTTTCAGCAGCAGGTAGGAAGTAATAAAAAAGATGGTGGCGGATACGGTCAGTGCCATCAGGCGATAAAAATTCACGTACCGGGAAATCTGGAAGGCAAATTCAAAGACCAGGAAAAGGTAGGTGATGGACATGACGACCGTGAAATAGACAAGCCACCGGTAGATCTGACGGTTATGGGTCCCGGTCTCCGGCTGATCGGGCAGACGCAATTTCCAGCGAGACAGCATCACAAAACTTGCGGCTACCAGGCCAATACTGTACAACAATCTCGAAATAATCGACCATCCTCCCGGCAACCAGGCATCCTCTTCCCGGGCAAAAAAGCCCTTATCTTCCAGTGCATTGGTAACGATCTGCAGTTTCTCCGGTCCCACCGCCATGTACACCGGGATGAACCGGGCTGTATACAAGAGGGCAACCAGGAGAAAAAGCAAATCCGCTCTCTCAAATTTATACTCCTGTTTCAGGATGGATCTTACATAGATAAATATCAGCGCCGGGATGCAAACCGTAAAAAAGACAGGGGTCCGGTGAAAAAATGGGTAATGAATCAACCCGTCGCTGATGATCAAACCAAACCCGAAAAGCACATACGAAATGCAGAAAATGATGATGGCCAGGATACGTGCAGAGAAAGACTGGTTCCTGTTGGAAATAAAAAGCACGGCAGACACGAACACGCCGAGTAGGGAAAAAAAGACTACAATGACAAATAACCAGTTGATCTCGGGTTTCATGATCGCGATGTGAGTAGGTATATCACATCTATAAAAATAGGCAAAAAAAATCCCGATCATTTCTGATCGGGATTAATGAATATGGCACCTACCTACTCTCCCAGGACGCATCCTAGTACCATCGGCCATGAGGGGCTTAACTGCTCTGTTCGGTATGGGAAGAGGTGAACACCCTCGGCAAAAGCACCATAAGAATATTAGATATTAGTTGGTAGTTGGAAGTATGCAGTAAAACTGCCATCTGCCATCTGTCAACTGCCATCTACAATAATGTCATATTGGGGGTTGTAAAACCGTATCGATTGACTTATTCATCCATGCACGCGTAAGCGGCGATGGACAAGATAATAAAAATTAAAGCGTACGGGCAATTAGTACTACTCGGCTTTAGTGTTACCACTTTTACACCTGTAGCCTATCAACGTCATCGTCTATGACGACCCTTAAAAGGAAACTCATCTTGAGGAAGGTTTCACGCTTAGATGCTTTCAGCGTTTATCCTGTCCGTACATAGCTACTCGGCATTGCACCTGGCGGCACAACCGATACACCAGCGGTACGTACGCTCCGGTCCTCTCGTACTAAGAGCATGTCCTCTCAATTTCCTTGCGCCCACCACAGATAGGGACCGAACTGTCTTGCGACGTTCTGAACCCAGTTCACGTGCCACTTTAATCGGCGAACAGCCGAACCCTTGGGACCTTCTCC
>JALOMP010000336.1 GCA_025455365.1 Chitinophagaceae bacterium
ATCCTGCCGGTGCATGCCTGGGCCTCGATGAAGCGTTTGATACTTTTCCCGCCCATTTCTTTACACCACAAACGATCCTGGCCGCATGCGTATAATCAGCGGAACGCTCGGTGGCCGTAGGATACAGCCTCCGGCACAAATGCCGCATACCAGGCCTACCACGGACGTCGCCAAGGAAGGGCTTTTCAACATCCTGCAGAACAACCTCCGCTTTGAAACGCTGGACACGCTCGATCTTTTTGGAGGCACCGGCAGCATCAGTTTTGAACTGGCTTCCCGGGGGGTTAAAAGCCTGGTGGTTGTGGAGAAAGACCCCAAGATGCATGCGTTCATTCAGAAAACCGCTGAATCCCTGGGGCTGCAAAACATAGACGTGATCCGAAGCGATGTATTTAAATATATCCGTGAAACAGGCCGGACATTTGACCTGGTATTTGCCGGTCCGCCTTATGCCCTGGCCGACATTGACGAAATTCCGAAACTCGTTTTTCAGCACGGTTTGCTTAATCCGGGAGGCTGGTTCATCCTGGAACATACTCCCCGTAATGATTACAAGAATTTCCCGAATTTCCGGACGGAGCGAAAATATGGCACCACGCTTTTTTCCATTTTTAAGAACCCCGCCGCAGGCGATTGAATAGGTTCAACGGCTATACAGGCACGAAACAGGCCATGTACATCATCATATGAAGAAGGCACTGATACGGAAACTTTTCCGGGAAAAGAGGGAGAAGCTGGCTCCGGGCGAAACTTCACGCCTGCAGGACCTGCTCCTGATCCGTTTCCAGCAGCTGGATATGCCTTTCATCCATGTGTTACACAGTTACCTGCCGGCCTATGGCCGGAGAGAGCCAGATCCGGAGCCCCTGATCAGGTACTTGGGTTTTCGAAACCCTGGTATGCAGGTAATCGTACCTCGCGTAAACCCTGGTTTGGAGACCCTCTCTCATTTCCGGCTGGAAGAAAACACCCAACTGGAATTGAATGCCTGGGGTATTCCGGAGCCCGTTGATGCGGAGGAATGGCCGGTAGACGAGATTGATCTTGTTATCGTGCCATTGCTGGCTTTTGACCAGGCAGGACAACGCGTAGGGTACGGGAAAGGATTCTACGACCGGTTCCTCGCAACCTGCCCGGGGAAAACCGTTAAACTGGGACTCTCTTTTTTTGAACCGGTGGAACACATTGAGGATACCAATACCTTTGACATCAGGCTGGACTATTGCGTCACCCCTGAAAGACTCTATGCATTTGAATAATTTCTTCCTTCGTTCCTTCCGGGTATTGCTTTTCCCCTTTGCGTTGGTGTATGGAGCCGGCGTAATGGTCCGGAACTGGATGTATGACAAGTCGATCCTTAAGACCAGTCATTTCAATATTCCCATCATCTGTATCGGTAACCTGTCCGTGGGCGGTACCGGCAAATCACCGATGGTGGAATATTTGATCGGGCTGTTGAAAGACCAGTTCAGGGTTGCCACCCTGAGCCGTGGATATATGCGGCGTACAAAAGGCTACCTCCTGGCCAACCCGTCCACAACCGCTTTGGAGATTGGCGACGAGCCGATGCAGTTCTACCTCAAACACCCTGAGATTTCAGTGGCCGTAGGAGAGGAAAGGATTGAAGCGATACCCCAGCTGCTTTATGACCGGCCGGATACCGAAGTGATCGTCCTCGACGATGCCTTTCAACACCGGTCGATCCAGGCCGGACTGAACATCCTCCTGACCGATTGCCAAAACCTTTATACCGATGATTTCTTCCTGCCCACGGGAGACCTTCGGGACCAGGTTGGCAGTGCGGCACGCGCGGATATCCTGGTGGTTACCAAATGCAAGCCAGGCATGAATGAATCGGAAGCCACCCGGATCAAACAGGAATTGAAACCACTTCCTCACCAGGCGGTATTTTTCACTTCGATCCGGTACGGAGAACCTTACCACCTTGTGACCCGTGTAAACCGGCCATTGAATAAAAATATGGAAGTACTGCTGGTTTGCGGTATCGCCAACCCGGATCCGTTGAAAAAATACCTGCTGGAAGAGGCCAATACCTACGAAGCCTGCTATTACAGCGATCATCATATTTTTACCATTGACGATTTGCGGGAAATCAGGGAACGATATGAGTCGATGGATGCGAAAGAAAAAATTATCATTACTACGGAAAAAGACGCCGTGAGGCTGGTAAAATTCGGTGATGTCCTCGGCGATATTCCTTTCTATGTGTTGCCCATCAATGTGAGTTTCCTGTTCTCGGACACCCGCCGTTTTAATGAATTAATCGTACATTTCATTCATACATTCAAACAGGGAACTACAACTGCTGCTTAAAGGAAAGCCTGGCGGAAAGAATAAACGGAGCATATGGGCAGAAAAAATTCCAGCAAGAAAAAGAAAACCAGGGGTGCGCAGGAATACAACGGGGTTTTGGATATCACCCGCTCCGGAATGGGGTATGTGATTGTCGAAGGCCTTCAAAAGGATATCCTGGTAAAGCCCGCGGATTTCAACCGTGCATTCCATGGTGATAAGGTCCGGATTCGTGTACGCAGTGAAAATATGAAGTCAGGCAGGGTACAGGGCGAGGTTGCAGACATCCTCGAACGGAAGCAAACCGAGTTTATCGGGCAGGTGGAAATCACCCGCGATTTCGCGTTCTTCCTGCCGGACAGCCAGAAGCCAATGCCGGATTTCTTTATTCCGCTTGCCCAACTGGGTGATGCCAAAGACGGAGACAGGGTCATCGTTCGGATGACCGAATGGCGCAGCGGCGATAAAAACCCGAAAGGGGTGGTGGTTTCCGTGCTGAAGGGAGAGAACCCCAATGACCTCGCCATGAAGGAGCTGCTGGTTGAACATGGTTTCCCGTTGTTATTTGAAGACGAAGTCCTGGAAGAATCGGAACGCATACCGGACCAGGTTCCATCCGCCGAAATCAGGAGTCGACGGGATATTCGTGATATACTGACGTTTACCATTGATCCGGTGGATGCCAAGGATTTTGATGACGCCATCAGTATCCGGGAAATCAAAAAAGGAGTCTATGAGGTAGGGGTACATATTGCAGATGTCAGCTACTATGTGGAAACGGATTCGGCGCTTGACAAAGCTGCTTATGAGCGCGCCACTTCTGTATACCTGCCGGACCGGGTTTTGCCCATGCTGCCGGAAAGGATCAGCAATGAGCTTTGCTCCCTTCGCCCGCATGAAGATAAACTCACCTTTTCCTGCATTTACCAGATTAATACAAGGGGTGAAATC
>JALOMP010000337.1 GCA_025455365.1 Chitinophagaceae bacterium
TACTTTTGCGTTCCCGAAAGGGAAGGATGCCCGATAGTATAATGGCAGTACGACAGATTTTGGTTCTGTTTGTCTTGGTTCGAATCCAGGTCGGGCAACGATGCGAAGGCGATACGTAAGTGTCGCCTTTTTCGTTTTTAAGGCGCCGGGTCGATCCTGAAACGATGCAGGGTCCGGCTCCGGTAGACCCGGCCGGGTTCCACGATGGTAGAAGGGAATGCAGGCTGGTTGGGCGCGTCGGGGAAATGCTGCGTCTCCAGGCACAACGCGGAACGGTGCGCGTCCATCGCCCCAGACTTAAGCCGGTTCTTCGACTGCATAAAGTTTCCCCCGTAAAACTGGATGCCCGGTTCCGTGGTGAGGATTTCCATGACTATCCCGGACATGTCCCCCATAACCACGGCAGCCAACTCCAGGCTGTCTGCTTTAACCTTGTCCAGCACGAAATTGTGATCGTAGCCCTGGCCATGGAGCATTTGAATATGGGCGGACCCCAGGCTGTCTCCGATGGGCCGGGAACTTGTGAAATCAAAGGGTGTTTTTTGTACAGGGGCAATCGCTATCGGGATCAGGGTAGAATCCACAGGCGTATACCGGGACGCAGTTATCTGCAGGTGATGCCCGGCTACAGGGCCACTTCCTTCGCCGTTCAGGTTCCAGAAATTGTGGTTCGTGATATTGGCAACGGTGCGCCGGTCAGACTGCCACTCATATTGCATGTCGAGTTCATTGTTGTCGGTCAGCCGGTAAATAACGGAAACGGTTAACCGACCCGGGTACCCGCCTTCCCCATCCCGGGCAGTGTAGGAAAAACGGATTGATTGGCTGTCTGTTTGTTCCGCTTTCCAGGCCCGGGTATGAAACCCGTCTTTCCCCCCGTGCAGTGAATTGGGGGCATTGTTGATATCCAACTGCCAGGTTTTCCCGTCAAGGGTAAACCGGCCATTTGCAATGCGGTTCCCATAACGGCCAACCACCGCGCCGAAGAAAGACTCCGTGGAATGCAGGTAACCGGAAAGGGAATCAAAACCTAATACAATATCCGTTATGCGCCCTTGACGATCGGGCATCCACAGGCCCACCATGCGGGCTCCGTGATTGGTCAGGGCTGCACGCATGCCTTTTGAATTCCGTATGTACCAGAGGGAAACGGGTTCCCCGTCCAGGGTATCCGCAAATGCGGACGCCGTGGGAAGGACCGGCCCTTCCGACACCTGTTCGATGGCTACGCCCCTGGGGTTGTCGCCGCTGCCTGCGCAGGCTGTGAACAACAGGATAAAACCCATTACTACAGGCCGCAATCCTGGTCGGGCCCTCCATACCTGAAGCCAATGAAAAGAATAGGACATGATGAAACAATTTATAATCAGGGTTCAAGCGCTTGCAGGATATCCTGCAGGATATCATCCGGGTGTTCCAGGCCTACGGAAATGCGGATCAGCCCGGGAGTAATTCCCACTTCCTGCCGTTCCGCTTCGGTCAGTTTGGAATGCGTGGTGCTGGCCGGGTGAGAAGCGATGCTTCGACTATCGCCCAGGTTGTTGGTCATGGAAAGCATTTTCAACTTATTCAGAAAATTCCTTCCGGATGGCAAACCGCCCGCCAGGTCGAAGGTGATGATCCCGCCACCATTTTTCATCTGTTTCCGGGCGATTGCAAACTGCGGATGTGATGCCAGGAAAGGGTATTTAACCCACCGGATCGCCGGATGCCCCTGCAGTGCATGGGCGATGGTCAGCGCCGATGCGGCATGGCGTTCCATGCGGATGAAAAGCGTTTCCAGGCTCTTGGTGAGTACCCATGCATTGAACGGGCTCATCGAAGGACCGGTATTCCGGACAAAGAGATAGAGCGGCTGGATAAGTTCTTTCCTGCCTACAACAACACCGCCCAATACACGTCCCTGTCCGTCTATGAACTTCGTGGCGGAGTGAATGACCAGGTCGGCGCCAAACTGCAACGGCTGCTGGACGGCTGGCGTGGCAAAACAATTGTCAACAACCAGGAGTATGCCCCTCGATTTACAGATTTCGGACAGCGCGGAGATATCTACCAGGTCAAGGCCTGGGTTCGACGGGGTTTCCACATACAACATCTTTGTTTCCGGCCTGATAAGGCCAGCAACGGCATCCGGCTCATTCATATTGAAGTATGAATGCGTGATCCCCCATTTGGGCAGGTATTTGGTGAGGATCGTGTGCGTGGACCCGAATACAGCCGATGCGGAGATGATATGGTCTCCCTGCTGAAGGAAGGTCATAAACGTTGAAAATATCGCCGCCATACCGGTTCCGGTAGCGATGCCGTCTTCCGCAGATTCAAGCACGCAGATTTTCCGATTGAACTCATCGACGGTAGGATTTGAGAATCGCGAATAAATATTGACATCCAGGCTGTCATCGGCAAAAGCAGCCGCCATTTCTTCCGCACTGTCGTACACAAAACTGCTGGTAAGAAAAACAGGGGTGGAATGCTCTTTTTCACCGGTTCGCTCCGTTTGCGTCCGGATGGCGTTGGTTTCGGGATGACGGGACATGGCATGTTGGGGTTGGGATGAAAAATGGAGCCCTGGCTGTCTGTTTACAATTTCTCATGCAGCAGGCTCTATGATGCATGAGGCACCGTCTCGAATGGGTGCTCCCCGGCACAAACTAGTTTGTTTGCACTTCCGTACCATTCACCCGAACGGACCAGGTGATATGGGCGCCGGCGCGACGCAGGGTTTCCGCCACCGAACAGTACTTGTTGATGGAAAGTTCCACAGCACGCCAGGCCTTACCTGGTTCCACATCGCCGCTGATCAGGAAGGTCACGTGCAGGGATTCCCAAAGAGATGGTTCTTTGTCCTTCTCCCTTTCACCGTCCACCAGTATCTCCAGTCCCTGCATATCCTGGCGCTGTTTTTTCAGGATGCTGACCACATCTACCCCGCTGCATCCGCACAAGGCCGCCAGGACAGTCTGCATCGGGCGAAATCCGGTTCCGCCCCCACCCTGATCTACGGGGATATCGATCCGCATGGAATGTCCTGTTTCATCGGATATATCAAACCCAAAATCAGGGTCCGTCAGGGCTGCGTGCATCAAGGGCATATGCTTCATGTTTGAGCCGTAAAGATACACCGCAAACCGAAGCGGGCAGCATCAGGGCTTCTTTTTACGCAGGTCAAGATTGTGGAAGAAAAAAAGCCTCAAAGCATGGATGTTGCGATACTTGTTTCCCTCGGCCGTTTGTTGGAAAACGTTCATGTACCCGAACTGGAG
>JALOMP010000338.1 GCA_025455365.1 Chitinophagaceae bacterium
GCTTTTTGAATGTTGTGGAATAGAACCAGAGCAGGATCACGACCGCCAGGTTCAGCAGCCCGATCAGGGGATTGCCAAGGCGGTAGCCCACGTAAAAACTCAGCAGGAGACCCGCAAGGGAGAAGATGATATGCCAGGCCATGGCCCATCGTCTTTTGATCACTCTTTCCACCACGAGTTTCTCTGGGCGGTTCACCCGGTCTATGTTCAGGTCGAAATAATCATTGATGATATACCCGCCCGCGGCAATCAGCACAGACGCGGCTATCAGCGTCCAGCATACGGCCGGTTCCATCCGCATCATGGCGCCCGGAATGGCTTCTGAAAATGGTATGATAATGCAATAGTAAAATAGTACCTGGGTGGCGGCGATGAATAAAAGGTTGGGAAAGCGGATTAGTTTTAGGAATGCCACCGGAAGCTTCATGGCATGAAGATAACCAAGAAATCAAAGACTCCTGAGGCCGGTATGGTTTGTCCATTGACCCTGGACGCGCATCGCTTTTTCGATCACTTCCCGCACACAGCCCCATCCGCCGGCATAAGGGGAAATATAATGGGCGATTTCGCGCATATCGATGGCCGCGTCGGACGGGCAACAGGACAATCCCGCCAGGCTGGCTACCTCCAAATCCGGGATATCATCGCCCATATATAAAACGGCATCGCGGTCCAGCCCTTTGGATTCCATGTATTGCCTGAGGCATTGTACCTTATCCGGAATATTCATGAAAACATCATGCACGCCAAGCCTGGCAAGACGCTCCCTCACGGGTTCAGAGGAGGATCCCGAAATGACGCAAACCTGGAACCCCTTTTTTATGGCCAGTTGCAGGGCGTATCCGTCGCGTATATGCATGGTACGCACCCATTCGCCGCCAGGCATGACCATCACGGTACCGTCTGTCAGTACCCCATCCATATCAAAAACAAAGGCCTTGATCTTTTCAAATGATTCGAGCAGGTTCATGCACCAAAGGTATTATAATGATGCCGGATACTGTCGGTCATCAACTGGTAGATCCGCTGCATGTGGGGCCTGTCCTGCAACATCGAAACATGCCGATCGATGGTTGGCTGGTCGTTCCGGATGGCCGGACCGGTCTGCAGGTTGGCGGGGTCTTCCCATTCCATGCGTCCAACGGTTTCCAGCAACAAGGGCAGGAGCATTTGAAAATCGACATCATTATCCCGGCAATACTGGCGCGCGAGTGTAGCGAGGTGGTTGAAAAAGTTGGAGGTGAATACCGCCGCGAGGTGCATGCGGCGGCGTTCCTCCTCCCCCGCATGATGCACCAGTCCCGAAAGGCTGCGGGCGAAGGAACGCAATAGATGTTCGGTGTCCTTACTGTTACCCTGGACCATGAATGGAATTTCCGGAATCCCCGGCTGGTCCTTTCGTAGGCTCTGGAGCGGGTAAAGCACGCCAATCTGTTCGCTGATACCGGACAGTACTTCCATCGAAACCGAACCTGCCGTATGCACCACCGGGTATGGGCGCTTTGGCATCCAGTTGCCCAGGCTGGGCAAGGCCGCATCCGAAATGGCCACGATACACATATCCGCGCGATCGTCCAGGGCTGCGGGTGATACCAGGGCCTCCGCACCCAGCTCCGCGGCCAGTTCCCCGGCAGCTTCCAGGTTGCGACCATACACCTGCAATACCCGGTGCCCCGCCTGCCGGCAAAGCCGGCCCAGTACCGTTGCCACATGGCCGGTACCTACCAGGACGATGTCTTTTTCTGCCAATGCGTCTCCCATGTATCTTTGCAGCGGTAAAGAAAGGGATTTTTCATCAACCGGGGAATGGCATGGCAATGTCGCAAAAAATAGCATTGGGGTATTTAAGGGCGAAACTGAACCTGCTGGGCGTGGTTTCCAAGCGGAAAGCGGCGGCGGAAGCGATAATCCTTTTTTCAACGCCATTCCGGAAGGTGAAGAAAAAAGTACCGCCCATCTTCGAGAAGGCGGAGGAGATCCATTTCAGCATGCACCATAAAAAAGTGTACGGTTATCGCTGGAACCATCCATCGAGTCATCGGTTCCTGATCCTGCATGGCTTTGAGTCATCCGCGTACAATTTCGACCGCTACGTGAAACCGATGATTAAAAAGGGCTATGAGGTGGTGGCGATGGACGCCCCGGCGCATGGCCGGAGCGAAGGCAAGACCATCAATCTGCTGGAATATGTAGACATGGTCCGGGAAACCTGGAAGCGCTTTGGGCCTTTTGATGCGGTGCTCGCCCATTCCTTTGGGGGTTTGGCGATTAGTCTTTACCTCGATGAACACCCGCCGGAGCACAGTCCGCAAATCGCCCTGATCGCCCCTGCCACCGAAACCACCACGGCGGTCAACAGCTTTTTCAAGGTCCTGCAGATGAACGACGAGATCAAACAGGAATTCAACCGGCAGATCCACCAGAAGACCGGTCGCTGGCCTGCGGAATACTCGATCACCCGCGTAGCGCCAACTTTGAAGGCCGATATCTTATGGGCCCACGACGAAGAAGACAACATGACCCCCCTGGCGGATACCGAAAAAATCCGGGCGCAAAACCTACCGCATATCCGTTTCCTGATTACCAAAGGACTGGGCCATCGGAGGATTTACCGGGACAACCATGTGAGCCGTGCGATCCTGGATTTTTTTGAAACACATACGTCGCCGGAAGACCTCTCCAGACCTTAGTTTTTAAGAATTACGGGCATTACCTTATTATTGTATGCGTTTATTCCCCGGTCAAGGCGCATAAAACACGGCAGTCCGGCGGATAACATAACCTATATTAGATATTGAAAGACACTCCATAAAACCTTTGGAATCAACATAATGGCGAAAAATTTATTGATCGTTGAGTCGCCTGCGAAGGCAAAAACCATCGAAAAGATCCTGGGAACGGATTTTGAGGTAAAGAGCTGTTTCGGGCATATCCGCGACCTCGAAAAGGACGATATGGGCATCGATGTGAAAAAAGGATACAAGCCCCGATATATCGTGCCGGAGGAGAAGGAAAAAGTGGTGAAAGAACTCAAGCAGCAGGCGAAAAAGTCGGAAGAAGTATGGTTGGCAACGGACGAGGACCGCGAAGGGGAAGCCATATCCTGGCACCTGTGTGAAGTGCTGGGCCTGGATCCGGCAACCACCAAGCGGATCGTATTCCATGAAATCACCAAGCCTGCCATCCAGAAAGCGGTGCAAAAGCCCCGGACGGTGGACATGAACCTGGTCAATGCCCAGCAGGCCAGGCGGAT
>JALOMP010000339.1 GCA_025455365.1 Chitinophagaceae bacterium
CTTCACCTGCTGTGTATCCCTGGACGGCGAATACGGACAAAAAGATATCTGCCTCGGTGTACCGGTGGTGATCGGTCGCAAGGGCTGGGAAAAAATCATTGATTTCCCGCTGAATGATGCCGAAAAAGACCTCTTTGGCAAAAGCGCCGAAGCCGTTCGATCAATGAACGAGGTCCTCAAAACCCTTTGATCCGCTGATTATCAATACGAAGCCCGGGGCATACCAGCCCCGGGCTTTTTCGTATATACTTAACCGGTAATTCTCCCGTTATACAGGCATATCCTACCCCCTATGACCAAGTACCTCGACTCCCCGTTGAAGGTAGCCGGTATCCTGCTGACCCTGGCCGGCATATGCCTTCAGTTCATTACGATGCATCAATCCATTCCTGAGAGTTTGTCGATCGTGCTCATGGGCGTACTGATGCTCCTGACGGCATGGATGATCACCCATTCGCGACTGAGCAGGAAGTACCGGCAGGGACTGGAGATTTCCCTGCTCCTGCTTACCATCCTCTGTTCACTGCTGATGGCGCTCGACTACTATGGATTTATTGCGATCCACCGCTTCCTGTCCGTCACCGGCATCAGGGATGTGCTGACCAGTATGCCCTGACAAAGGAAGCGACGGCTTCGGCGGACTGGTCCGCCATGCACCGGAAATGTTTCCGCGGACAAGCTTCGTATCCGATCTTGGAACAGGGCCGGCATCTCAATCCTTGTACTTCAAGGTTTCGAAATGGAACCGAAAAAGTGCCATAATACGGGTACATACCAAAGCCGGGGATCGTATTTCCCCACAATACCACGAGGGGTCTTTTCATGGCTGCGGCGATATGCATCAGCCCTGTATCCGAACTCACAACCAGCCGCGCATTCCTGACCAACTCCGCCGACTCATGCAGGGTGGTGATACCGCAGGCATTAAAGATGCGCGAGGGGGCAATTCCTTCCACTTCCGCAGCCCGTTGGCCGTCTTCCCTGCCACCCAGCAGCACCACCGGAAATTCAACAGCACGGCATATTTCCTTCATCTTTTCAACGGGAATCCGCTTCGTGGCGTGGGCTGCGCCAGCCACCAGGGCAACATATCCCTGGTGAAAGACAGCGGGGAGGATCATTTTTGCGGAGCGGGTGTTTGGTGGCATGAAGTAATCAAGTCCCTGCCCGTCGTTCCGTACGCCAAAAGGTGCAACCGTATCCAGGTAGCGGTCAACAATATGCAGATCCGGCAGCCTGTTCCATTTGAAACTGGTGACGAGCCATTTTTCAAGGTTAAGCTTTCGGAAAGCATGGCCCGGAACACCGAGGGCCCGCCGGACACGCAGGGTGCGGATATTGCGGTGAAGATCGATAACCACATCAAATTTTTCCCTGCGCAATGCATCGATCATTTCTGTAAAATCTTCTCCTAGATAATGCAGCTTGTCTATATAAGGGTTTTGGTCCAGCAACTGCCCGAAACCCTTTTTCGTGAGGTAATGCACTTCAGCACCGGCAACCTGTTGTTTCAGGCAACGCACCACCGGCGTGGTCAGCACAATGTCACCGATGGACGAAAACCGTATGATGAGGAATTTCATGTTGGGTGGGCAAGCGCTTGCGGCCAATTCTGTCAGGGAAAGGTTTCCTCCACTTCAAGATAGTTGAGGTCTTTGTGAAAGGTCTCTTCCGTAAACCACGCCGCTACCAGGGTTATGCTCATCACCACGATCCCTGTAACAACCGCAGACTGTACCAGCCCCCAGTGAAGCCGGTCCTGGAAAAAATCCTTGAATACCAGGTTTATCAGTGGCAGCGAACCCCGTACCATATTGGGTATCGTGGTCGCGGCGGTGGCACGCAGGTTGGTTCCGAACTGCTCCGCGCCCATGGTTACAAAAATCGCCCAAAACCCGGTACTGAAACCCAGCGCGGCGCAGATGGCATACATGCTCGTGTCGCTGTTGTTCAAAGGACTGAAGAACAGCAGCCCGGATGCAATCGTCATCAAGTAATACAGGTAGAGGGCCTTCTTCCTGCTTTTAAATACCTGGCTGACCAGGCCGATCAGGATATCCCCAATGGCGATGGCCGCATAGGCATACATGATGGATTTACCTGAATCGATCTGGTTGGGTCCGTATAGCGCTGTGGCAAATCGATTGCTGAAATTGACCAGGATTCCGATGACATACCAGGTAGGGAGCCCGATGAGTATGGCCAAAACGTATTTTCGGAAGCGCCTGGCGTCATTGAAAAACATGAGGAAATTGCCTTTTGCAACTTTCTGTTCCTTCAGGGCATGGAACATGCCACTTTCTGATACGCTTATCCGCAAGAGCAAGAGGGCGATGCCAAGGCCGCCGCCAATTTTGTAACAAAGACGCCAGTCGCCAGACATCCTGTAAATAACATACGCGAACACCGCCCCGAATAGCCCGATGCCGGCTACCAGCGAGGTACCAACGCCACGCTTATTCTTGGGCAGCAGTTCGCTGACCAGAGTGATCCCTGCACCCAGTTCGCCGGCGAGGCCGATACCGGCTACGAAGCGGGCCCACTTATACTGATCCACCGATTCTACAAATCCATTGGCGAAATTTGCGATGGAATACAGCATGATGGAGCCAAAGAGCACGCTCAGCCTGCCTTTCTTATCGCCCATTACCCCCCATACGATGCCGCCGATCAGCAGCCCCACCATCTGCCAGTTGATGATTTTGGTGCTGGCCTCGATCATCTGCGCATCTGTTACGCCCAGTGCCTTCAGGCTGGGTTCGCGAACGATGGTGAACAGCAGGAGATCATAAATGTCCACGAAGTAACCCAGGGCGGCAACAAGGACTGCTACGTTGAATACAGATTGCTTGGGTTGCTGCATGTGCGTCAGGCGTTGGTTGGTCCGTGACCGTCCTGTTCCTTCTTCTTTCCGCGGGTAAACACCTTCCACAGGACGGGCGCCGTTGTAACAAGTATGATCAGGATGACGATGGCTTCAAGGTGTTCCTTTATATCGAAATTGAAACGGTTGAGGAAAAATTTATACAGGTAGTGCCCCGCAAATAACATGGAAATCGCCCATGCCACGCATCCAATGACATTATACACGGCGAATTTTTTGCGATCCATCCCCACGATCCCTGCCACGATGGGCGCGAATGTCCGTATAAAAGGCAGGAAACGCGCAAAGACGATCGCACCGCCTCCATGCTTGTCGTAGAAATCCTTGGCAGCGAAAAGGTGTTTCTTCTTAAAGAAAAAAGTGT
>JALOMP010000059.1 GCA_025455365.1 Chitinophagaceae bacterium
CAATGAATCTTCCTGTTTTAGCTTACACGGCTTGCATTTTACCCTACATCCAAAATCTTACATCCAAAATCCTACATCCCTCAATCTGCCAATTCAATGATCCGCCCATCCTTCATGTGCAGGACCCGGTCGCTCATGGCAGCGAGTTCCTCGTTGTGTGTAACGATCAGGAATGTCTGACCGAATTCTTCCCGCAGCCGGAAAAAAAGGTGATGCAGTTCGTTGGCATTGGCGGAATCAAGGTTACCGGTAGGTTCATCCGCAAAAATCACGGCGGGCTGGTTGATCAGGGCCCTGGCTACCGCCACCCGTTGCTGTTCTCCTCCTGAAAGGGCATTGGGTTTATTGTCCGTCCTGGCTGAAAGCCCCAGCCAGCCGAGGAGTTCGCGGGCCCGCTTTTCCACTTCCGGCTTGTCCTTGCCGGCAATCCAGCCTGGGATACATACGTTTTCAAGTGCCGTGAACTCCGGCAGCAAATGATGAAACTGGAAAACGAACCCGGCATGCAGGTTCCTGAATTCTGAAAGGGCTTTCCCCTTCAACTGGTCGATTCGCCGACCGTCCAGCAGAATTTCACCGGCGTCTGCATAGTCCAGGGTTCCCAGGATATGCAACAAGGTGCTTTTCCCTGCACCCGAGGAGCCCGCAATACTGACAATTTCCCCTTGCCTGATGTCAATATCTACGCCTTTCAATACCTGGAGTGAGCCGTATGATTTTAGGATTCCTTTAGCAACCAACATGAATGCGAGCTTGTCTCTTTAAACCGGAAATTACGCAAACTGACCCGGCCGGTCAAAAACGGTGCAATAAATCAATGGCGCTTCCCGTTCCCCAAGCCGTGGACAATACGATTTGGTAGTTTCCACTGAAAAGCTAGATTTGCCGAAAATTTAAAAAGGAGGAAACTGATGTTCTGGACACTTGAATTGGCATCCTACCTGGAAGACGCACCCTGGCCGGCAACCAAAGACGAGCTGATCGACTATGGAATCCGGAGTGGTGCGCCGATCGAAGTGATCGAAAACCTTCAGGAACTCGAAGATGAGGGAGAAATCTATGAGGGTATCGATGACATTTGGCCGGACTATCCCAGCCAGGAGGACTTCTTCTTTAATGAAGACGAATACTGAACCTACCCACGTATAAAAAGATCCCGGCCTGTTCGCCGGGATCTTTTTTTTGCAACATCCCTTGTGGTATCTACGCCTTCCCGAAACTAAGTTTGAAAACAAGCATCAGCAGGGAGAGCGCCAATATGATTGAATTGGCGATGATGATGGCCAGATCGCCCTTATAAATGCCGTACACCAGCCATGTGGATACATTGGCAAGAAGGATAAGGATCATCCAGATCGAAAGATCGCCCACTGATTTTGTTTTCCATGCGCGGTACACCTGTGGCAGGAAAGTAACAGAAGAAAGAAAAGCGCCTACCAGGCCGAGGTAGTCGATCCATTGCAAATCCTGCATACGCCTATTTTTCCATTTGTTCTATCACCGCCTGTGTGACGCCGGTATAGGAGAATCCGCCGTCGTGGAAGAGGTTCTGCATGGTGACCATCTTCGTGGTGTCTGAAAACATCATGGCGCAGTATGCGGCACAATCGTCTGCGGAAGCATTCCCCAGGGGGCTCATTTTCTCCGCATAGCTGATGAAACCATCGAATCCCTTCACGCCGCTACCCGCGGTTGTCCGCGTGGGTGATTGTGAAATGGTATTCACGCGTACTTTTTTACGCACACCGTAATGATACCCAAAACTGCGGGTTACACTTTCCAGCAGCGCTTTGGCATCCGCCATTTCATTATAATCGGGGAAGACACGCTGTGCCGCGATATAGGTCAATGCCACCACGCTGCCCCATTCATTCAGGGCATCCATATCCCAGGCTGTACGCAAAACGCGGTGCAGGGACATGGCAGAGATATCGAGTGTCTTCTGGTTGAATCCATAATCCATTTCCGTGTAATGCTTTCCCTTGCGGACATTCAGGCTCATGCCAATGGAATGCAGGATAAAATCGACACCGCCGCCAAAATGCTTCATACTCTCCTCGAAGAGTTTCCGGAGGTCATCCATGTTCACCACGTCGGCCCCGATGACCGGCGCCTGGACCGCTTCGGCCAGTTTATTGATTTCGCCCATGCGCAAGGCTACCGGCGCATTGGTCAGGACCAGTTGGGCTCCTTCCTCATGACAGCGGAGCGCTGTTTTCCAGGCAATGGATTTCTCATCAAGCGCACCGAAGATGATGCCTTTCTTCCCTTTCAGCAGTTGGTTGGACATTTTCTGAATTTTTGTAAAAATAGGGGGATTAGGGATTCATCACCATTTCACGCGCATTTTCCATCACCAAGCGAGACGGCTTCTCGCCACCCATCATGCGTGCGATGGCTTCCACATGTCCGTTGGCGTCCAGCAGCGTAACCTGTGTCTGGATACGATTTCCTTTTTCCTTTTTGTACACGTAGAAATGATGGTTGGCCCTGGCGGCGATCTGAGGCTGGTGCGTGATGGCAATCACCTGGTGGCACTGCCCGAGCTCCTTCATCAGGACGCCCACCTGGCGGGCTGCCTCACCGCTGATGCCGCTGTCGATTTCATCAAAGATCAGCGTGGGCATCGACAGGGATCCGGCCACCAGGGACTTGACCGCAAGCATCAGGCGACTGAGTTCGCCGCCGCTGGCTACCTTTTGCAGGGGTTCAAAATGATCTGACCGGTTGGCATCAAAAAGAAAAATCACCTGGTCTTTTCCGCCAGCGCGCAGGGGCACTTCCTCCACCATCACTTTCAGCCTGGCGTTGGGCATGCCAATACGCTTGAGCAATGCCTCTACTTTTGATTCGAGTGGTTGCACCTGCTTTACACGGTTCGCATGAATCGTGTCGGCCAGCTGCGCGGCCTTCTTCCCGGCCTGCTCCAGCAATTCCCTGACTTGCAGGATCTCATCGCCTCTTTGCTGGAATCCGCTTACGTCCGTTTCCAGTTGCTCCTGTATCCGCAGGAGTTCCCCGGCATTACCCACGCCATGTTTTTTCATTAGCTTCTGCGCGGCGGAGATCCGTTCATTCACCTGGTCCAGCCGTCGGGGATCCATCTGTACACCATCGGCTAAACGACGAAGCTCAGCGGCGATATCCTGCAATTCCAGGAACACCGACTGCATGCGTGCCGACAAGTCCGGTAGTTGCGGATGGTGGCCTGCCAGTGATTGCATTTGCTGGACAGCGGTACGCAACTGGCGCAGCACAGGGTCCTCTCCTTCTTCCAACCCGAAACTAATGCGGTCTATCGTGCTTTTTATCTGGTCTGCATGGGAAAGCACATTGAATTCCGCCTCCAGGGATTCCATTTCATGTTCCTTCCAGTGAAGCTGCGTCAGTTCGTCCAGCAGGAAAATTTTGAAATCCTGTTCCCGGAGTGCCGCCACCTGGTCTGCCTCCAGCTGGGCAAGTTTTCTGCGAAGGGCTAATAATTCCGCATATACGTTTGCGTAATCATCCAGGATGGGGCGATGATCTGACAGGGCGTCCAGCACTTCGCGCTGGAAATCGCCACGGCCGAGTTCAAGGGTATCAAACTGCAGGTGGAGATCCACCAGGCAGGAAGCCAGCTGCTGAAGCTGGGTGAGGTTCACCGGGGTGTCGTTTATAAACGCGCGTGATTTCCCGGTGGCGCTGACTTCGCGTCGCAATACGATATCGTCATCCTGTTCAATATCCCAGGAATCGAGCAAGGTCCCGGCCTCCCCGGGTGAAGGAAGATGGAATACCGCTTCCACAAACGCTTTTCGCGAAGGATCTGATAGCACGGAGGAGTCGGCCCTGTCCCCCAATACCAGTCCCAGGGCTCCAACCAGGATACTCTTGCCGGCCCCTGTTTCACCGGTGATGATATTCAGCCCTTCCCCGAATACAATATCCAGTTCGGAGATAATGGCGTAATTCTGAATGGAGAGCCGCTGCAGCATGGGATAAAGTTACGCGGAACGAAACTATGAAACGCAGGTTGCACAGCCCCGTTTGAGCAGCGGGGAAAAACATCCGGATGATGGGGAAAATATCGGGGGGATCAGAGACTGACCTGCCCGTCGAGGTCCTGGTCAACCAGGATCCTGCCGCAGTTCTCGCAAACGAGGATCTTCTTACGCTGGCGGATTTCGCTCTGGCGCTGGGGCGGGATGGCATTGAAACACCCGCCGCATGCATCGCGGACGATGGGCACCACAGCCAGGCCGTTGCGGTAGTTCCTGCGGATCCGCTCAAAGGAACTGAGCAGCCGGGTATCCACTTTTTGGCGGGCTTCCTCAGAAAGTTTACGGAACTCGTTTTCCTCTTTTTCGGTCTCGCCGATGATTTTTTCGAGTTCGCCTTTTTTGTGTTTCAGGTTGGCTTCCTTTGCCGCTATGTTTTTCTTGGCAATTTCCAGTACACGGGCTTTCTCGGTAATTTCCTCCGAAGCGTCCTTGATGTGCTTTTCGGCAAGGCGCATCTCGAGGGTCTGCATTTCTATTTCCTTGTTGATGGCTTCAAACTCCCGGTTATTCTTCACATTCTCGCTCTGCTTCTCATACTTCTTGATGAGGTCCTGGGCATCGTGGATCGCCTGCTTTTTCTGCTCGATAAACTCGTTGATGCCGTTCACTTCTTCCTCGATGCGGGTCTCCCGGGCATGAAGACCGGTGATTTCGTCTTCCAGGTCACTTACCTCAATCGGAAGTTCCCCTTTCAGCACCTTGATTTCATCCAGCTTGCTTTCTACTTTCTGCAGGTAGATCAGGGAAGTGAGTTTCTCCTCAACGGAATATTCTTTTACGTGTGCCATAGTCAGGAATAAAAGTAGTGGATGGGATTGGTATCCAAGCCGGTTTTAAGGACGGCAAAGGTAGGAAATTTTTCATTTAAACGCTCAACCAGCAGGTCACTGGTGTACTGTTCGCTTTCATAATGGCCGATATCCGCAAGGAGCATCCGCCCGTCCGGCTCAAAGAATTCATGGTATTTAAGGTCGGCCGTGAGAAAGGCGTCCGCCCCCGCGGCCAGGGCCCTGGAAATCAGGAAACTGCCGGCCCCTCCGCAGACGGCAACCTTTTGAACAGGCCTGCCGGTAAATGCGCTGTGTCGCATCACAGGTACCTGGAACACCTGTCTGACAGTCTGCAGGAAGTCCCCCGCATCCACGGGCGCTTCCAGGTTCCCCACCAGGCCTGCACCCCTGCCAGGGTCTGTGTTTTGCAGGGTGAAGAGGTCGTAGGCTACCTCCTCGTAGGGATGTGCGTCGAGCATTGCCCGGACAACCCTTTTCTCCGCCTCCGCGGGCAACACCACCTCAAGCCTGGTTTCAGGTTCGAGGTGTAGCGCTCCCGGCAGTCCCACAAAGGGATTGGCACCCGGACCCGCCCTGAAACTGCCTTCTCCGCTGGAGCGGAAACTGCAGTTCGCGTAACGACCAATCTGACCGGCACCGGCTGCCCAGATGGCATCGCGTACAGGCTCCAAGTGTTTTTCAGGGATAAATACCACCAGTTTACGGAGCCTGCCCTCCAGGGGCAGCAGGACCTGGGGATCCCGGATTCCCAAAAGCCCGGCCATCCTTCCATTAACACCCTCCCGGATATTGTCGAGGTTTGTATGAATGGCATACACGGCTATATCATGCTTGATGCTGGCCACCAGTGCCCGGCCCACCGGATCTGCCGCGTTGATTTTCTTCAATCCCCTGAAAATCAGGGGATGATGTGAAATAACCAGGTTACAGTCCCGCGCAATGGCTTCCTCCACCACGGCCGGGGTCAGGTCCAGGGAAACCAGGGCTGCCCTGCATGTCCAGTCACCCTCGCCCGTTAACAATCCCGCATTGTCATAAGATTCCTGCAGGGAAAGGGGGGCGATTGTTTCTAAAAAGTTAATTATCTCGCTGATCTTCATTTACCGGTGTCGCTTTGTGGAATTTGAAATTACTTTGAAGATCCTGAATCATCTACATTCATGCGGATTTTTCTCCTGATCGCCCCTTATCTTTTCTTTTTTTACCCCGTTCGGGGCCAGGCATACCAAAGCAATTGGGATACCTATGTTACCGAGGTTAACAAAAAGCCGGTTTCGATCGTGGTGGACCTGGGACTCAAAGCGGTTGCCCCGCTGAAAGAAAGGACCTATGTGGTGATCGTCCGAACCAGGCTGGCATCGCCGGAGAGCAATGGACAGCCGGGGAAGGGCGAAATAACCCGGCTGGATGATATGGAAGACAAACTGGAAGATGAACTTTCCAGGTATTCCGGGGCCGTATATGCCGGTCGCTTCACCCAGCGGGGAATCCGCGAATTCTATTTCTACGCGCTGGATTCCATCGATTACCTGAAGGCCGTGATGTCTGCCATGGCAGGGTTTACCGAGTACCAGTTCCTTTGCCAGGCAAAAGAAGACAGGTCCTGGGAAAATTATAACCTGGTGTTATATCCTTCAGATAGGGATTTGGAAGCCATCCTCAATCGCCGACAAGTGGACCTGTTGGCCAGTAAAGGAGACCTGTTACGCAGCCCGAGGCGGATCGACCATCATTTTGTCTTTCCAACAAAATCCCGGCGGGAGGAATTCATTCGCTCCATGACCCGTGAAAACTTTCAACTGGCAGGCATCGAAGATGGTCCGGAAGGCGGAGATATGTCGTTTTCTCTTCATATGTACAGGGCTGATATTCCCGATTACAACCGGATCAGCCAGCTTTTCCTTCCGCTCTGGGAAAACGCACGGCGCCTCCAGGGCAGGTATTTGGGCTGGGAAACCTTCGTTGTGAAATAAGCGCATGATATCCAATTATTTCTGATTTGCCCAGGCGGGCATTTTACCGGGATTTAGTTTAGGAAAAATGCCCAGGACGCTTTTAAAACCAGCGGTGCTTGATTATATTTGTCTCCGCCATGAAAGAAACCAGGAAGACACCGCCCGGGAAAGTTATATCTACCCCAACAGGCATCCGGATTGTCCCCGGCCAACAACATGCCTGTATGCGCATACCCATCTTTAAGCCCTTTCACCCTGGAGAGATCGATTAATCGGCGTCTGTACCCGCATGGGTTTGGCATCGTGCCGGACGGACCAAGCCATGCCCTTGCCTGACGGTGGTGAAATGAGGACTAAATCCTGGCAGGGCAATATTAATCCTGTTAAAACGTTACAAATGAGCACATTCAATATAGGACTGAAACCAGATATCCAACCAAACCCAAAATCCTTAAAAAGCATGAGAAAGCTTTTTAGCCCTTCTTTTATATTGGTCCTGCTCATTATATCAATCAGCATCGCCCATTGCGCCAAGAAAAAAGAGGAAATCCAGCGTAACCTGGTGATTGACGTCATGACCAGCGGGCGTTGGGAAGTCCGGGTTTTTACGGAAAACAGCGAGGACCTGAGCGCTGAGTTCGGTCCCTATGAGTTCCAGTTTTTTGAAAATGGCACCGTTCAGGGTATCAACGGTTCTTCGGTAACCAACGGAACCTGGATAGGCGATGCGAACGCGTTGACGATTTTTTCGAATTTCCCAACGGCGAACGATACGATTATCCGGTTGAATGATACCTGGAAGATTACCAAGAATACCCTGACCCTGGTGGAAGCGAAGCCCGTGAATACGGGTCGGACGGCTTACCTGAAATTGGTAAAAAAATGAACGCACGCTATGAAAAGCACTTGAAAATTACTATCATTATGCTGACGTTTATTTCGACCCTAACGGCATTTTACCACAGGGAGCAAGATCCTACCTGAAAAATCAACGCAGAAGGTTTTATCAAAACAGACCTGATTGATCGTGGAATATGCCAGTAGAAAACATTTCTCCATCAAAATATTCAAAACGCGGGAGCCTGTCCGGGCTACCCCTGCTGTGTATATTTTTCCTATTACTCAGTGCTTCGGTCAAAGCCCAGTTAACCGCTGACTTTACAGCCAGTACAACCAATGTCTGCGGACCCGCCATTGTTTCCTTTACCAGTACGGTCAGTGGAGGTTCGGGCGCTTATGTTTATTCCTGGGACCTGGGTAATGGTGTGATTTCAGATGAAGCGAATCCGTCCACCACATATTTCAATGCCGGGATCTACACGATCCGGCTTACGGTAACCAATCCCGCCACCAACCAGACAACCACGGTTACCAAGGCAAATTATCTCACCATCCTGGCTCCGCCCGTGGTGGATTTCACGGCAGACGATACGGCCGGTTGCTTCAAACACCGCGTTAATTTCACCAACCTGAGTTCCGCGGGGAGTGGTACCATCCAATCCTTTCTCTGGAACTTCGGCAATGGCCAGCAGGACAGCGTCAATCTAAACCCTTCCACGGTTTATACGATTGTTTCCAGTTACCCGGTAACCCTGACGGTCCGGAATAGCAATGGTTGCGTGGCCACCCGGACAGATACGAATTACATCGACGTGACGCAGGGTGTCATAGCCAATTTCTTTGCCCCTGCGGCTACCGGCTGCAGCCCACCCGTCAGTATTCCCCTGCAGAATACCTCAACGGGACCGGGAAACCTGACCTATACCTGGAACTTCGGTAACGGCGCTCCCGTTTCCAATGAAGAAAACCCGATTGCACAGTATAATACCGGGGGCAACTACCGCATCACCCTGCTCGTGAACAGCGACCAGGGTTGCTTTGATTCCATCAGCCGGCCCGTGATTATTCCCAATGTTGGCGTGGTTTCTTCCTTTGATGCACCGGATACGGTTTGTCTCCTGCAACCCGTTCAGTTTGAAAACACGTCTCGCCCCGACCCTGATCTCAGCGTATGGTCCTGGGGCGATGGAACCAGGAACGATACCAGCCTCAGCCCGATCCACACGTTCACAACGGCCGGTACCTACAATGTAAGGATGATCAACCGGTTTGGCACCTGTGTTGATTCCTTCATCAAACCCATCGTCGTTTTGCCCGCATCCACTGTCAGTTTCAGCAGCAACGACACCACGAGTTGCCGGGTTCCCCACGTTGCCAATTTTACCGCCAATGCCCCCGGCGCCGTACAATGGAATTGGGATTTTGGCGATGGTGGAACCGGAACCGGCCCAACGCCATCCTATCAATACAGGAACTTTGGGAACTATACCGTCCGACTGACCGTCCGGAATGCCCAGGGCTGCGCCACCAGCCGTTTTATAAATAACTATATCCGCATCGCCAGGCCCAGGTTTACGGTACGTAACCTCCCCGATAGCGGATGTGCGCCTTTCACCAAAACACCCAATATCCTCGTTGAAACGGCGGACGGCGTGCAATCGATGCTTTGGGATTTTGGCGACGGTACCATCATCAATTCCCTGACGCCCCCGACGCATACCTATACCGTACCAGGAACGTATCGCTTTAAACTGGTCATCACCACGAATACAGGATGTGTGGACTCCGTGGTGGTCCCCAACGCGGTAAGTGTAGGACTCCTGCCCACCACCACTCCAGACTTCAGCGCCACCCCCACGATAGCATGCGCCGGCGAGGATATTGGTTTCACGGACCTCTCACCCAATCCTTCGCAGATTACCGGTTGGTTCTGGGAATTTGGCGATGGTGGCAGGTCCTTTGATCAGAACCCGATTCACCGGTACACGGATACGGGTAGGTTCGAAGTGAGGCTGACCATTTTCAACAATGGATGCGGAGCCACCATCTCCAAGGCGGACTATATCTATACCTACGGCGCCGTTGCCAGGTTCAACTACACCGTGGAATGCTCCAATAAAAGAACGGTGCGTTTCCGCGACAGCTCCCTCAATGCATCCACGGTCCGCTGGGATTTCGGCGACGGATCAGCGCCCGTCAACAATGTCTTAAACCCCGTGCATACCTACAGCAGCCTCGGCCGCTATCCCGTGGTGCTTACGGTTACCCAGGGCAACTGTACCTATTCCGATACCCAGTACATCCGGCTGGTGGATGAGCGGGCCGCATTCAACATCAACCCGAACCCGCTCTGTAAAGGCCTCGCCGTGAATTTTACGGCCATCGGCAGCGCAGACAGCAATATCGCACGCTATGAATGGGATTTCGGTAATGGCAGGTTTGTACAGGGGAACCGCTCCGTACTCACCACTTTCCCGCTGACCGGCCTGTACACCACACGGTTACGCATAACCGATATCAACGGTTGCCGCGATTCGGCTTCCCGTCAGTTGCCCGTCGGCGGACCCAAGGCCGGCCTCGGCGCCACGAACCCCACGGGTTGCAAGGGCATCACGGTGAACTTCATCGACAGTTCCAGGAGTGATGGCGTAAACGCCATCGTGCAGCGGATTTGGGATTTTGGAGACGGGACGGTCCAAACGATCAACGCGCCCCCGTACCAGCATACGTATGTTAACCCCGGCACCTACAGCGTCAAACTCAAAATCATCGATGCCGGCGGATGTGCGGACAGCATCACGTTCCGGAACTTTGTGACGGCATCCAATCCCAGGGCGGATTTCACCGTCGATTCCACCGAGTCCTGCCCGGGCAGCGTAGTGCGGTTTATCAACCTGACCAACCAGAACGGCGGCAATATCAATAATTTCCAATGGAACTTTGGAGACGGCACCACATCCGTTATCAACAGTCCCACAAAGATCTACAACACACCGGGATACTATTCCGTGAAACTGAAAATCAGGGACCGCTTCGGCTGCGAAGACTCACTGACGCGCGACAGCCTGGTCCGCGTTGATATCCCGGTTGCCGATTTCACCCTTTCAGATTCCCTCGCAAACTGTCCCCCGCTCCGGGTTGATATGCGTTTCACGGGCCACTACGAACAGACCGTTCGCTGGGATTTTGGCGATGGCGGCGTCACGGATACCTTATACCCAAGCTACCTGTACAACCTGCCGGGCAATTATCGCGTACGGCTGACCGTAACCAGCCCGGGCGGCTGCCAGGATACCATGTCGAAGCTCATCGTCATCAACGGCCCGATCGCCCAATATGAATTCAATCCCACCAACGGTTGCGATTCCCTGACGGTTAATTTCAGGGCATTCAATACGAACAAT
>JALOMP010000340.1 GCA_025455365.1 Chitinophagaceae bacterium
AAATCCGTCGATACAGATTGTCGGCTGCCAGCCTACGGAAGAGTCTTCCATCCCCGGTATCCGGCGCTGGGCCCCGGAATATCTACCTAAAATCTATGAACCTTCTCGGGTGGATCGCATCCTCGATATCTCCCAGGCGGAAGCCACGGCGATGACGCGCAGGTTGGCGAAAGAAGAAGGCATCTTCGCGGGCATGAGCAGCGGGGGCGCGGCAGCGGCGGCCATCCGGCTTTCGCAGGAACTCAGCGAGGGACTGATCGTATTAATCGCCTGCGACCGCGGCGACCGGTACCTGAGCAGTGATCTGTTCGGCTGAACCGTTCATCGCCTGCGACCGCGGCGACCGGTACCTGAGCCAGGTTACCCGTCCGTCATGACCATGATCAAACCCATGGGCGATATTGATCATTTAATCCCGGGGTTACGGCACGTAGCTTCCGGACAAATTCACAGGGCATGAAAAATATCCTGGTTCCCGTAGATTTTTCAGACGCTTCCGCGAACGCACTGCGATTCAGCTTTGCACTTAACCGCCACTTCTTCGCGAAAGTCAATATCCTCCACCTCTTTGACGTGCCGATCACCACCGGCGACGATTCCGAGCTTTATTTGCGCAATTACCAGGCATACCGGAAAAGTTATGACGACGACCTTTGGGATTTTGTAAAAAACAACCGGGGCGATTATCACTATGAAACAGAGGTATTCTCCACCTCAGGCGGGCATTACCAGGGCATCGTGGATTTTGCCCGAAAACATCCTACGGACCTTACCATTATCGGCAACAAAGGCGCGGGAGGCCTGCGGCGATGGATGTTCGGTTCCGTGGCCCGCTACCTGCTGACCCATCCCCCCGTGCCCGTACTGGCCATACCGGAACATTTCGATAAAAGCGATATCAAGCGGATCGTACTGGCAACAGACCTGAGCGGACTGATGCCGGAACCGCGACTGCATTTCATGAAAACCTTCGCAGAAAACTGCAAGGCTGAACTGAAGGTTATTCATGTACGGGACCGCAATGAGATTAAATTGCCGGGAGAAGAAAAAGTGCTGGATCAGATTAAGGATTGCCTGGGTATTCCCTGCGAGACCATCAACGTCCTGCCCGGAGAAACCATCAGCATCGTGATCAACCGGTACCTGAACGACCATGGGTGCGACCTGCTGGTTACAATTCCCCATACCCATACCTGGCTGGACAGGCTTCTCATCGGCAGTGAAACCCGGGAACTGGCTTCATTGATCCAGGTACCCATCATGAGCCTTCCGGGAAAATAATTTTCGGTTGATGCTATGCGTTAGGAACTGACTACTTGCTCCCAGAGTGGGAACCACCGCCGCGTTTCGCATTGCGGGAGAGCATGCGGGGTACGAGCGTGTCAAATTTCTGCTGTTGTTCGGGCGTGCACAAGTTGCGTAATTCCCGGAAGTGACGGAACATCATTTCATCCGCGATCCTGTTTTTTTCGGCGATGCCGGCGGTCAGCGCTTCGATCTCCGCTTCGGTAACGGAACTATTCCTGATCTGGCTGTAAAAACTGTCTTTTGCCTTACGGATATCCTCCCATACGGGATCCATTTCGCGGAAAAATCTTTCTTTCATTTCCCTGAACTGCTTTTCCTGCGCTTCATCCAGGTTCAGTTCGCGGGCAAGATAGCCCTTGCTTTGGGCGGGGCTTTTTTTCTGGGCGGATTCCTGCTTCTCGCCGAATACAAAGAAAGACAGGAGCAGGGCGATATTGCCTATAAGCAGTATGCCAAGCAGGGCAAGGAACCATTTATTCTGCGTAATTACTTTCATGGAGTTTCCTGGTTCACTTCGTAAAAGGGAGAATTCATCTCTGAATACTCAACAGCCAGTGCCTGGTAGGTTTCTTCCGCCGGAGACGGTTGCTGCCCAAACTTATTGAACAGAAAGTACCCGTTCATCAGCAGGAACAACACCACCACGCTGAAGGCCACGGCCGGCCTGGAAATCAGGGAAATGGTCCTTCCCCAGGCGCTGTTATCAGCCTCATTGGCCATTCTTGCCTGGAGCCGGGTGTAGAAAAATGGCCTGGGTTCCGCCTTCTCCATTCCGGAGAGACTGTCCAGGATTTCCTCCACCTGCTGGTCCGTGAGTCGTTTCTTTGGCATATACACTATTATAGATGCTATAAATTTAAAAAAATTGCGCTAGATCTCCTGTTTGTAGTAATCCTGCAGGATTTTCTTCAAATTTTGCCTGGCCCGGTGGATCAGCGACTCCACGGCAGCCACCGTGGTGGGCATCACATCGGCCACTTCCTGGTAACTCAGGCCCTCCACTTTGTGCAGGGTGAATGCAATTCGTTGGTTTTCAGGAAGTTTCTGGATAGCCTGGAACAGCACTTTGGCTTTTTCCCGATTATCCAGCTGCACCCCGGGATGGACAAAATCCGGGGGGTCATGCAAGGGACTCTGGTCTTCCCCGAAGAGGCTGGTCAGGAAGGCGAAGCGCTTTTTTCTTTTTTTCTTACGCAGGAATTCCAGGGCGCTGGTGACGGCAACCCGGTACAGCCAGGTGGTGAAGGCGGATTCGCCTTTGAACTGGCGGACGGACTCAAAAACCTTGATGAAAACCTCTTGTGACACGTCTTCCGCGTCTTCGGCATTCTGCACCAGTCCAAGGACGGTATTGTACACCAGTCCCTGCCGGGTCTCCACCAACACCCGGAAAGCCGATTCTTCGCCCGCTTTCAGGGCTTCTACCAACTGCTGATCCGTCAATTCAACCAGTTTACGCTTGCAAACTAAACAAATTATCAACGGATCAGGCAACCATGTTACTGGCGGTTTATCCGGATATTTTCGTCAATGAGATCGCCCCTGGACGTGATGCCCACCACACGCACGGTGTAGGTGCCTTTGAGGTCGGCCGTATAAAAACTGAAAGGCGCCTTGCCTGTTTTATCAGAGGCAATTTCGCCGATCCAGTGGATCGTACTCCGGTTATCCGTGAAGGTGGCCTCGCGCACGCCGGGGGCTTCGTAGGGCGGCGCGTAAAATACCGGTTTCACATGGTAGCCGCGCGGGAAAATATATTGCATCCCGCGGTCATCCGTGGATGCTTCCGGGCGCATCTGGTTGGCCGTTTTTACAACGATGACCCCGTTGGCGGCGCGGGTGCCGTAGCGGGCGGCTTCGCCCCCGGTGATCACTTCAATAGACTCGATCAGTTTGGGGTTGATGGCATTCAGCTGGCTG
>JALOMP010000060.1 GCA_025455365.1 Chitinophagaceae bacterium
GTCCAGTACCAGCGAACGGCTTTCTTCCAGCGGTAAACGGCTGCTGTCCTCCGCCATAATATCCCAATTGGGGAGACCTTCTTTGTTTATCCGAGCGCTGATACGGGGCGATTCAACGCGTATAGCGGTTACCTCGTAATCGCCCCTGATCGCTTTCATGATGTCCAGGACCAGGTCGATCCGTTTTGCGGACAGCAGGGTATCACCCGAAAACCCGGGCGCTTCCATCACCCACAGCCTGTCCACCCCTACAGAAAGATTAGGAAAAGATCGAAAAAGACTGATATTGATATCGGAGAAATCCGCCCTGGTCCGAAGCTTTTCATTCACCGCGGTACGCAGATAGGCCAGCGCTTTATCTTTAAACAAATACGGGGCGGCCGCGAGCAGGGAGACGAGCAATGCCAGGACGCCCGCCAGCACCAGGAGGGTTTTACGCATAGGATTGGTTTTCAGGGGTTTGAATTCAGCACCGCAAGCAGTATGGTGTAGAACAAATACCAAGCCACTAACAACATAATACTTCAAAAATTGTATAGCTTAGGAGCATAACTCTGTCAATCATGGACCAGCGCATCATCAATTTGTACGACGAGTACACCCATACCCCGCTGACCCGGGAAACCTTCCTGAAAAAACTCATCCAGCTCACCGGTAGTACCGCGGCCGCCATGGCCGTCCTGCCCCTGATTGAGGTGAACCAGGCACATGCGGCGGTAACGGCAGACGACGATCTTTTCACCGAGTATATCAGTTACCCCGGCGTCCCCGCAGAGATGAAAGCCTATGTGGCAAGGCCCAAAGCCGATAAGAAATACGCGGCGGTGGTGGTGATCCATGAAAACCGGGGCCTGAATGCGCATATCGAAGATGTAACGCGGCGCGCCGCAAAAGCCGGCTACCTGGCCATCGCCCCCAATGCCCTGGCGCCGATCGGTGGAACGCCGGCGAACGAAGACGAAGCACGCACCAAATTCCAGGAGCTGAAAGCGGAAAATAACCTCCAGAATTTCATCAACGTGTTCCCATACCTGAAAACGCGCAAGGACTATAATGGAAAGGCGGGATGCGTTGGATTCTGCTGGGGTGGCGCCATGGCCAACAACCTTGCCGTGCAGGTGCCTGATTTAAAAGCCGCGGTTCCTTTCTATGGAAGGCAGGCCGCAACGGAGGATGTACCGAAAATCAATGCGGCCCTTCAGTTGCATTACGGCGGGATGGATGAAAGGGTGAATGCAGGCATCGCCGCGTACGAAGAAGCCCTGAAAAAAAATGGCAAGACCTACGAACTGTATATATATGAAGGAGCCCAGCATGCATTCCATAATGATACGGCGCCAACCCGGTACAATGAAGCCGCGGCTAAGCTGGCATGGAACAGGACACTGGAATTCTTCAAAAAATATCTCTCCTGATCTTACATGGCGGATGGCGCCATGCGTCATTCGACATCCGGAATCCGGCATTCGCGATCCTGAATCCGTCATCATAAAACCCTCACGTACATGAAACACGTCCATGCTTTTGCTGCCTTCTCCGCTACGACCCCGCTGGCACCGCATACCATCCCGCGCCGACAACCCGGCCACCATGATGTGGAAATTGATATCCTCTTCAGCGGGGTATGCCATTCTGATATTCACCAGGCCCGAAACGAATGGGGCGGGTCCACCTTCCCGATGGTGCCCGGCCATGAAATCGTAGGCCGGGTAACCCGTGTGGGCGACCATGTAAAAAAATTCAAGGTGGGCGATCTCGCCGGCGTGGGATGTTTTGTGGATTCCTGCCGCACCTGTTACAACTGCACCTCCGGCGAAGAACAGTTCTGCGACAATGGCACTGCCTGGACCTATAACGGCACCGAAATGGATCGCGTTACACCAACCTACGGCGGATACTCAACCCTGATTGTGGTGGACGAACAGTATACCCTGAAAGTGTCCAACACCCTGTCCCTGCCGGGCGTTGCACCACTGCTCTGTGCCGGCATTACCACCTACAGCCCACTCAGGCACTGGAAAGTGGGGCCAGGCAGCAGGGTTGCCGTATTCGGGATGGGCGGGCTGGGCCATATGGGCGTGAAATTCGCGCATGCATTTGGCGCGGAAGTGACCGTCCTCAGTACATCGCGATCGAAGGAAGCAGATGCCCGCCGCATGGGTGCGCATGATTTCGTAGTGATCAGCGATGAAACGGAAATGAAAAAACGACACAAGTATTTCGATTTTATCCTCAATACGGTATCGGCCCACCATGATTACAACCATTACCTGGCCCTGCTCCGCCTCAACGGCACGATGACCCTGGTAGGCATTCCACCGGAGGCCATCCCCGTAAAAGCCAATGCCCTGATTGGCCAAAGGCGCAGCCTTGCCGGTTCCCTGATCGGCGGCATCCGGGAAACACAGGAAATGCTGGATTTTTGCGCGGAAAAAGGGATCGTGTCCGATGTGGAAGTCATCCCGATGCAGCAGATCAACGAAGCCTATGACAGAATGATCCGCGCGGATGTCCGTTACCGTTTTGTCATCGATATGGCCTCACTGAAAGGATGATCAACAGCCATTAAGACTTTTAAAACGAGCCATTCATCACTGCCCTTCAATAGTAAATATCACGAACCATGATAAAGTCCATGTTCATCGCCGCATGCATGCTGCTTTCCGGTATGCTGTGCGCACAAACGAAAGAATCGCCCAGGGATATCTATGACCTCCGCATTTACCATTATACAACCGTCGAGCAGGAAAAAAGGATCCTCACCTACCTGGAAACCGCCCTTATGCCCGCCCTGCATAAACAGGGCATCAAGGATGTAGGTGTTTTTGAATCCCTGTCGAATGATACCGCGGCGTCGAAACAAATTTTCCTCCTCCTCCCATGGAATTCCCTGGTCCAGCGATTTGACGTAGAGAAGAAAATTTCCGCCGACCCAACGTTCATTTCGGAAGGTGCCGATTATATGGAAACGGCCTACACTAAACCCGTCTATGACCGGATCGAAATCATTCAGCTCAGGGCCTTTCACCTGGCACCCAAATTACAGCGACCGGCACTGTCCGGGCCAAAGGAAAAAAGGGTATATGAACTCCGCAGCTACGAAAGCGCCTCAGAAAAGATTTTCCAGAATAAAGTCCATATGTTCAACGAAGGTGGCGAAATCGCACTGTTTAAAAGGCTCAATTTCAACGCGATTTTCTATGGCGAAGTGATCAGCGGCCCGCGGATGCCCAACCTTATGTATATGACCAGCTTCGATAATATGGAAAGCCGTGATGCCCGCTGGAAGACCTTCGTGGACGACCCTGAATGGAAGACCCTGTCCGGGAAGCCTGAATACCAGCATAATGTGTCAAAAATGAATATCTATTTCCTCCGTCCGCTGGAGTTTTCGGATTATTGAAAGGGTTCACGGTTCAAAGTTCATAGTTCATGGTTCATGGTTCATGGCAGAAAAAAATTTACCAAAATGGTGACAGGGATTCAGTCCATGCTGTTTCTGTGATCCAAGAACTATGAACCATGAACTATGAACTATGAACCATGAACCTTGAACTATGATCTGTGAACTATTTACTATTTAAAACTACTCTTCATCGCCCTGTACATCGTCGCTTCCGACCACTGGCCTGGTACGATGATTCGGCGAACGGTATGGAGGGGATCGGCCGGATCACGGGGGGATGCAAGCTGGAAAGCCGCTTTCATGCCCCTGTCCTTCAGGCCGGGAATAACTTCCGGCTTCCATAACCCGAAGGGATAAGCGAAGTACTCAATTTTCTTCCCGGTGATCTCCTCCAGTTGTTTGGAGGGTTTTTCAATCTGAACCGCCCAGTCGGCATCCTCATATTTTTTCACGTTTTTGTGATCCCAGGTATGGGAACCGATTACGTGGCCGGCATCTGAAATCTCGCGGATCTGTTCACGGCTCATGTACCGCGGCTTTCCCATCGTTACCGTCATGATAAAAAACACGCCCTTGAAGCCATACTTCTGCAATTCAGGATAGGCTGCTGTATATTGATCCAGGTCGTTATCGTCAAAAGTGAGCATCACTGATTTCTCCGGGATGGGCGCGCCATAGGCGAGGTAATCAAACAACTGGTCGGGCAGGATGGTCTGGTAACCACTGTCTGCCAGCAGTTTCATCTGCGCACGAAACTGATCGATGGGCACGATATAATCCCTGGCTGTTTTGGAATCTGTAGGTTTCCAGTTGCGTATCTGGTGGTAGCAAAGTATCGGCACCTGCTTTCGGGCGATGATTTCCGGGGCTGCGGCCATTTTCCCGGCAACCACGGCCTTGGGGGCTTCCCTTTTTTCCACAATCGGGCTGGATGCCGGTCGATCGGCCTTCGTCTCCGCGACGCCACGGGTGCAGGAATATACGTAGAGGCTGAGGATCAGGAGGATCGACAGGTCGATCCACAGGAGCATACCCTTTGATTTCATAGTTATCGGATTAGACTGGTTTCAGAACGAATCTGGCGATTAAATGTTGCACATAAACATCGCCGCAAATTACCGGTTTTCAACGATCCAATCGCCTAATTTTGTCGCTTATTCATGATCAAGGACTACTATAAAATCCTGGAACTGACACCCCAGGCCAGCGTGCAGGACATCCGCAAAAGTTTCCGGAAACTGGCCATGCGGTACCACCCGGACAAGCACCCGGAAGACCAGGTGGCATCCGCACAGTTCCGGGAAATCCAGGAGGCTTATGAGATCCTGAACGATCCCTGGCGGCGGGAACAGTATCACCAGGAACGATGGTATTCCCAAAGTATGGGGCGAAAGATGAAAGATAGCGCCCCGCCCACTTCGGGCACGATCCTGCAGGAACTGCTGGCACTGGAAAAACATCTCTCCCGTCAGGATCCGTTTCGTACAGACCAGTACGGGCTTTTCGCCTATCTCGAACATATCCTTTCCGATGAGGCACTGGAAATCCTGAAGCAGGAAAATAACCAGGAGATACTTCCTGAAATCCGGAGACTTTCCCTGGCCTGTGGAAATTTCTTCAGTTATCTGCTGGCTCTGCGACTGGCAGACCGGCTGCACCAGGTATTCCCGGCGGACCAGCCGGGATCTGGGCCTATTGAGGATTACCTCAGGGCCAGGAAAAACGACGCCCTGATGGAGCGATGGAAAATGCCGGTCCTGCTGGCCATCACCATCATTATTTGCATCCTCATTTTCCTCGCGGCCTGATACCGTAGGTCCGCGCATGGATATACCGCAAACCTCCCGTCCATGCCCGCAGGACCCCGTCAGGAATCCGTAACTTCGCGCATGCATTATGTTTCAGTGGAGGGGCTTTCGAAGTCCTACGGCATCAAACCCCTTTTTACCAATATCTCATTCCATATTGAAGAGGGCGATAAAATCGCCCTGGTGGCGCGCAACGGATCCGGGAAATCAACCCTGATGCGGATCCTGGCAGGAAAAGACCATGCAGACGAAGGCAAGGTCTGGATCAATAAAGACGTGGATGTGGCATTCTTTGAGCAGGAACCTGAATTCTATGAGCAGGCCTCCGTTTCAGACAATATTTTCTTCCACGACCACCCTGTGATGAATGCCATCCGGGACTATGAGGCCATTTCTGAAAAGGGCGATCCCGCAGCGTTGAACGAAGCCATTGTGCGCATGGACGAACTGGGCGCCTGGGACTTCGACGCCAAAGTGAAGCAGATCCTCGGCAAACTGAATATCCACCAGCTCAACCAGCCCGTCAATACCCTGAGCGGTGGCCAGCGCAAACGCGTGGCCCTGGCCAAGACCCTAATCGACATCGGATTCGAGCACAAGCATGTCCTGCTGATCATGGACGAACCTACCAACCACCTCGACGTGGAAATGGTGGAATGGCTGGAGCATTACCTGAACAAGGAAAGGATCACCCTGCTCCTGGTCTCGCACGACAGGTATTTCCTGGACAATGTCTGCGAAGAGATCTGGGAACTGGATAGTAACGGCCTGCAGGTGTACAAGGGCGACTACGAAAACTACATGGAGAAAAAAGCGGCGCGGATGGAAAGCGATGCGGCCAGCATCGACAAGGCCCGCAATACCTACCGGCGCGAACTGGAGTGGATGCGCAAACAACCCCGCGCGCGGACAACCAAATCGAGAAGCCGGGAAGATCGCTTCTATGGGATCGAAGCCAAAGCCAAACAAAACATCACGGAACAGCAAATGGAACTGCAGCTGAAGATGAGCCGGCTGGGCGGTAAAGTGGCTGAGCTGAAAAAAGTGTACAAAAGTTACGGCCCCAAGGTAATCCTGAAGGGTTTCGACTATACCTTCAAGAAAGGCGAGCGTGTGGGCGTGATCGGCAAGAACGGGGCCGGCAAGTCCACCTTCATTCAGATCCTGCAGGGGCTGGAGCAGCCAGACAGCGGCAAGATCAATATCGGCGAGACCGTGGTGTTTGGCAACTACTCGCAGCAGGGCCTCGATTTCAAGACGGACATGCGTGTCATTGAATACGTCAAAGGCATCGCTGAGAATTTCCCCCTCGCGAAAGGCGGATCCCTGAGTGCTGCCCAGTTCCTGGAACTGTTTCTCTTCACGCCGGACCAGCAGTATACCTATATCAGCCGGCTCAGTGGGGGCGAGAAGAAACGGCTGCACCTGCTGACCATCCTGTTCCGCAATCCCAATTTCCTGATCCTCGACGAACCGACAAACGACCTTGACCTCCCCACCCTCTCCGTACTGGAAAATTTCCTCGCGGATTTCCAGGGCTGCCTGCTGATCGTGAGCCACGACCGTTATTTCATGGACCGACTCGTTGACCACCTGCTGGTCTTTGAAGGCGACGGGGAGATACGCGATTTCCCCGGAAACTATGCTCAGTACCGTCAAAGCATAGACGAAAAGAAAGACCAGGGGGATGATGCGGACAACATAAAAGCCCTGCCCAAACCGGGCAGTCCTCCAGATTCTAACCAGGCCGCAAGGAAAAAAATGGGATTCAAGGAAAAACGGGAATTCGAGCAGTTGGAAAAGGACCTTGCCGCGCTCGGAAAAGAGAAGGAAGATGTGATGCAAAAACTCAATGACGGCAGTTTGCCTTTTGAACAATTGGAACAACTCTCCAGGCGAATCGGGGAAATCAGCGCATTACTGGACGAAAAGGAAATGCGGTGGCTGGAACTCAGTGAATATACCGCGTAAGACAGCCTTTATTGCTTAAACACTGCCTGCGCCCGCTGCAGGCGGTCGTTGATCGCCCTTCCCAGTCCTGCTTCCGGGAATCTTTCGGCGAGGATGATGTCTGCGTCCAGGGTGTCCACTTCCCGGAGGACCCGAAAAAGGTTTCTGGCAGCCTCGTGGAGATCGCCTTCCGGAGAAAGGATGAACTGGTAAGCGGGCTCCGGGTACACATATCGCCGGTGGAAGGAAATCACCGCTATTCGCTTGCCATGGTGCACCTGCATCAGGCTATCCACATCGCCCATCCAAAGCGGAATATGCGGCGCATAATGGCTTTTGAGTTGGCCTGGCGCATTCACAGGATCGCCATTTTTCCGCACACTGATTTTCCGTCCCAACGCCTCTTCAATGGCTTCGAGCGGAATCGCACCATGACGGTGCAGGGTGATGTCCTTTGCTTCAAAACCGATGATGGTTGACTCGAGGCCCATGGGGCAGGGGCCTCCGTCCAGGATATAGGGTATGCGTCCCTGTAAGCCATCCCAGACATGCTGTGCCGTAACCGGGCTGACGTAGCCGAACGGATTGGCGCTGGGCGCGGCCAGTGGGAAATCAATCAAACCCAGCAGTTCCAATGCAAGCGGATGCGCCGGAATGCGGATGGCTACCCGCTCACTGCCCGCGGTGACCAGGTCGGGCACCAGTTCTGTCTTAGGCAAAAGAAATGTCAGGGGGCCCGGGGAAAATCTTGAAGCGAGGATATGGCAGGCTTCCGGCACTTCGCTGGCATATAGCCCAAACTGGTCCATGGATGCCACATGCAGGATCAGGGGATTGAAGCGTGGCCGTTGCTTTGCATCGAAGATTTTCAGGACGGCGTTTTCATTCAGCGCATTGCCGGCCAGTCCGTACACGGTTTCCGTGGGAATGGCTACCACCTCCCCCAACCGGAGAAAATCGATCGCTTGCCGGATATCAGTTCCAATAACAGTCTGCATGATCCTGTGTTTCATGGATGGCGGATTTTGGCGTCAGGGGATGTACCCGGCAATGTCCCCTGCAGTGATTGACGGGAAACCTTGTATTTCCCGGCGGCACCCAGCGGTTGACTGGCGGAAAACTTTTCCCGGCAGCCCCATTTTGGGAGACCTGCGGGGAAAGCCGCTAAAATCAGGCCATGATGGTGAAATTAATCAAAACATTGATTGTGAAGGGCATTTGCGATACAATGGCCGTCAGAATACCTATCACGGACAACCGGGCACCTGTTAAGGACCATAAACATGCATTTGGCTTTCAGCCTGCATCTCTCCGGAAACAAAAGGAAATGAAACAGACCATGCTCATCACCATGATTTTATCGATCTTCATCGCAAACGCCCATACCGCCATGAGCCAGGCAAACAACATCCCGCAGCAGGACTCCGCCTTCCTCGGTACCCACTGGACCCTGGTATCCATCGGGGGCAAAGCGATACCCCGGGTATCCAGGGAAGCCTTTATTGTGTTCGACGGGGAAAAGCAATCGGCGTACTGCTCGAGTGGCTGCAACCGCATGACGGGAAAATTCACCGTAGAAGAAGGCAAACTCAGGATTGGACCGATGGCCGGCACGCGGATGGCTTGCGACCCTGAATCCATGCAACTGGAAACTGCTTTTTACAAAGCACTCAGTGAGGCGGACGGCTATATGATACAGGGCAATCAATTATTCCTGAAAAATGGAGCTGCTGTTGTTGCGGAACTACAAGCTACAGGCAAGTAGATTTGCGATTTTAGATTTTGGAAGTTAGAAATAAAAAAAGTCCGGAATTTCATTCCGGACTTTCTTATGTGTATTTCCTTCAAAGTGCAAAAATCTAACTGGCTTCTGACTTTTCCTTGGCTTCCGAGCCCTTCAGCGTGAAGTGAATTTTTTGCTTCTCCTGGTCCAGGTCCGCAATCATCACATCGCCGGGTTTTATGTTCATGCCCAGGATTTCCTCCGCCAGTGGATCTTCCAGGTATTTCTGGATGGCGCGATGTAAAGGCCTGGCACCAAACTGCTGGTCGTACCCCTTGTCGGCGATAAAGTTCTTCGCTTCCTCGGTGAGTTCCAGGGAAAAGCCCAGGTTATTCAACCGCTTCATCACCCCCTTCATCAAAATATCAATGATCTCGAAGATATGATGGCGTTCCAGGGAGTTGAAGATGATCACATCGTCCACCCTGTTCAGGAACTCAGGGGAGAAAGTGCGCTTCAACGCCTTTTCGATCACAGCCTTGCTGTTCTCCTCTGCATTCTGCTGGCGGGCCGTGGTGGCAAAACCAACCCCTTCTCCAAAGTCCTTCAACTGGCGGACGCCAATATTTGACGTCATGATGATCAGGGTGTTCTTGAAATCCACTTTCCGTCCAAGGCCATCCGTCAACTGCCCGTCGTCCAGCACCTGCAGCAGGATATTGTAGATATCCGGGTGGGCCTTTTCGATCTCATCGAGCAGGATCACGCTGTATGGCTTGCGGCGGACTTTCTCCGTCAGCTGGCCGCCTTCTTCATATCCCACGTAACCGGGAGGTGCGCCGATCAGGCGGCTCACGGTAAATTTCTCCATGTATTCGCTCATGTCGATCCGGATCAGCGAATCTTCCGAATCAAACATATAGCGGGACAGCGCACGTGCAAGCTCCGTTTTACCTACACCGGTGGGTCCGAGGAAGATGAAGGTGCCGATCGGTTTCTTCGGATCTTTCAGGCCAACGCGGTTGCGCTGGATGGCTTTGACCACTTTGGAAATGGCTTCGTTCTGGCCTACGACCATGGCCTGCATGTCGTTGGCCATGTTCTTCAGTTTCTCCGTTTCAGCCTGTACCATCCGTTTAACCGGGATGCCCGTCATCATGCTCACCACTTCCGCGATGGCTTCCTCGCTGATCGGGTAGCGCTTATGCTTGCTTTCTTCTTCCCATTTATTCTTGGCTGCCTCGAGTTCTTCCTGGAGACGCTTCTCACTGTCCCGCAGGGAAGCGGCCTCTTCGAACCGCTGGCTCTTGACTACCTTGTTCTTCTCCTGCTTGATGTCCTCTATTTTCCGCTCCAGTTCGAGGATTTCTTCCGGCACATTGATATTCTTCAGGTGCACCCGCGCGCCTACTTCGTCCATCACGTCGATGGCTTTGTCCGGCAGCAGACGGTCTGTAATGTATCGGTCGCTGAGTTTCACACAGGCATCGATCGCGTCATCGGCATATTCCACGTTATGGTAATCCTCGTACTTCGATTTGATATTGTTCAGGATCATGATGGTTTCATCCACGCTGGGCGGATCCACCATCACTTTCTGGAAGCGACGGTCGAGGGCGCCGTCTTTCTCAATATACATGCGGTACTCATCCAGGGTGGATGCGCCGATGCACTGGAGCTCGCCCCGCGCAAGCGCTGGTTTGAAAATATTGGAAGCATCCAGGGAACCGCTGGCGCCACCGGCACCCACGATGGTATGAATTTCGTCTATGAACAGGATCACGTCGCGGTTCTTTTCCAGCTCATTCATGATCGCCTTCATCCGCTCTTCAAACTGGCCGCGGTATTTGGTTCCGGCTACCAGGGCTGCCAGGTCCAGGGATACCACACGCTTGTCGAAGAGTACGCGGGACACTTTGCGTTGCACGATGCGAAGGGCCAGGCCTTCCACGATGGCTGTTTTACCCACACCGGGTTCGCCGATCAGGATCGGGTTATTTTTCTTACGGCGGGAAAGGATCTGGGATACCCGTTCGATTTCTTCCTCGCGACCCACGATGGGGTCCAGGGAACCCATCTCTGCCAGGCGGGTGATATCGCGGCCAAAA